>JAYNJY010000006.1:0-14610 GCA_038110665.1 Rhodospirillaceae bacterium
GGCTACCAGTCGATCACCTCGCCGATGTCGCTTCGCGCCTATCAGACCGCGCTCGAGCGTTTCGGCACGATGTCGATCGCCGAGTTGATCAAGCCGGCCATCGAATACGCCGAGGGCTTCATGGTGCGCCCGCACGTGAGCTATTTCTGGAACGTGGTCGAGGGCGCCGGGCGGGTGCCGCAGATCGAAAAGTTCGCCTGCTGCGAGGCGACCCGGAAAATCTACTTCAAGCCCGACGGCAGCTTGCGCAAGCCCGGCGAAATCCATCCCAACCCCGATATGGCCAAAACCTACCGACGCATCGCCGAGCACGGCGTCGACGATTTCTATTCGGGCGCCATCGCGCGCGAGATCGTCGCCGACATGGAAAAGAACGGCGGCCTCATCTCCATGGCCGACCTGGCCCAGGCCAAACCGGAGGAGACCCAACCGATCTGGGGCGAATACCGTGGCTACCGGGTCGCCACCAACCCGCCGCCGGGCGGCGGCACCATGGTGCTCGAGATGCTCAACATCCTCGAGAATTTCGACCTCAAGGCCATGGGCCACAATTCGGCCGACTACATCGCCACCGTGTCGGAGGCGATGAAAATCGCCACCGTCGACAAGGACAAGCACCTTGGCGACCCGCGTTTCGTCGAGGTGCCGGTGGCGCAGCTGACCTCCAAGGCCTACGCCAAGGAAATGGCCGACAAGATCAAGTCCGGCGTCAAGACCCACGTGCCGAGGCTCGACCCGAAGGCGCAGGAATCGAAGGACACCACCCAGGTCTCCGTGGTTGACGAGCATGGCAACTGCGTTTCCATGACGCATTCGCTCGGCATGCCGTCGGGCGTGGTCACCGAGGGCCTCGGTTTCATGTACAACGGATGCATGGCGGTGTTCGACCCGCGGCCGGGCAACGCCGACTCGCTGGCGCCCGGCAAGTCGCGCTTCTCAGCGATGTGCCCGACGATGCTGTTCAAGGACGACAAGCCCTTCTTCGTCGTCGGCGCACCGGGCGGCACCTTCATCACCATGGGCGTGCTACAGGCGATCCTCAACGCCGTCGACTTCGGCATGGACGCGCAACAGGCGGTCTCGGCACCTCGCTTCTGCACCACGTCCGACACCATCGACGTCTCCAACCGCGTGCTGCGCTCGGTCGAGGCCGAGTTGAGGGGGCGCGGCTATCCGACGCGGCGCACCTATCTCAGCTACCATTTCGCCGGCGTGCATGCGATCCGGCTGACCGATCAGGGCTGGGACGGCGGCGCCGACCCGGGCCGCGACGGCATGGCGCTCGCGGTCTGACCGCCGGAGCGACGAAGGTGCCGGAACTGCACGTCGACATCGAAGCGCCGGACGGACCGATGCCGACCTTCACCTGCTGGCCGGCGAGGGAAGAACGGGGCGACGGGCCGTTCCCGGCTATCGTATTCTTCATGGACGCGCCGGCAATTCGCGAAGAGCTCTACGACATGGCGAGGCGCTTCGCCGCCGAGGGCTACTTCGTCATCCTGCCCGATCTGTTCTACCGCTTCGGCGTGATCCGCTTTCCGCGCCGCAACCAGTATTCCCGCGCGGTGTGGAAAGCCATCATGGCGGAGCTTTCGAACGCCATGGTGATGGACGACACCCGGCGCCTGCTCGACTACATGGCCGGTCAGCCGCAAGTGAAAGCCGGCGCCAAGGCCTGCATCGGCTATTGCATGAGCGGGCGCATCGTGACCACGGCGGCGGCCGAGTTCGCCGACACCTTCGCCGTCTCGGCCTCGCTCTATGGCGTCGGCATCGTCACCGCCAAGGACGATTCGCCGCACCTCCGCGTGCCAGAAATCAAGGGCGAGATCTACTACGGTTTCGCCGAAACCGACTCGACGGTGCCCTCCTACGTTATCCCCACACTCGCGGCCGCGCTCGACGCGGCCGGCACGAATTACGTGCTCGAGGTCCATCCCGGCACCGAGCACGGCTTCTGCTTCCCGCTCCGCGAAGTCTACGACGCGGCCGCCGCCGAGAAGGTCTACGCCATCTTCATGGACATGTGCCGGCGCAAGTTGAGCTAGGCTGGCGAACCGGTCACGCCTGTACACCAACGGTCGATACCGGCAACGACGCCGCGATCGCGCCCGCCGCCACCATGTCGCGGAGCCGCATCACCATCGGCGCGGAAAGCACGGTTCCCTTGGTGATCACCACAGCGCCGCTCTTCGTCGAAATGTCGGCGACCGCGACCTGGCCGGGCGCGACCATGCCGATTGCCGCCTGATGCGCCTCGCCGTTGCCGCCGGAACGGCCGGCGGCGGCGCCTTCCATGGCGGGTCTCTCCGTGCGTGCAATTCGGGGCAGCCAAAATATACTTGTCCGGTCCTCCCGCCACAAACCGGACGTGCCCGATGCCGCTTCCCGCCGACCTGCCGCCGCCCGATCTCGAAGCCGTATTGGCGTTCTACGCCGAGATCCCGCATCACAAGGCGATCGGCCTCGACGTGGTCAGCGCCGGCAAGGGCCGCGCCGTGATGCGGATCGGCTATGACGCGCGCTTCATCGGCGATCCTGATTCCGGCGCCGTGCACGGCGGGCTGGTGACCACCATGATGGATGCGACCGGCGGCCTCGCCGTGCTCTCGGCGGTGCCGGCGGGCACCCCGGTGGCGACGCTCGACCTGCGGCTCGACTACCTCCGCGCCGCCGAACCGGGCCGCGTGCTGATCGGCGAGGCCGAATGCTATCGCCTGACGCCCAACGTCGCCTTCACCCGCGGCACCGCCTTCGAGGACGGCAACGCCGAAGACCCGGTCGCCAACTTCATCGCCACCTATATGATCAAGCCGGTCGGCATCGGCATGTCCGGATCGGGCTTCGCGGCGGGGACACAGGCATGAGCCTCGCCGTCGACATCGCCGCGCTCCGCGCCGACGGTCGCGTGGCCGAAGTCAATGCGATCCTGCCCTATGCCCACTATCTGGGTATCGTTTCCGGCTTCGAGGGCGAGGAGTTGATCACCCGCCTGCCGTTCCGCGAGGATCATATCGGCAACTTCACGGCGCGCATCTTCCACGGCGGCATCGTCGGCGCGCTGATGGAACAGGCCGCCTTCGTGCACCTGCTGCATCACGTCAAACGCAACCAACTGCCCAAGGTGATCAATCTTTCGGCCAACTATCTCCGCCCGGTGGCGCCGCGCGACGTCATCGCCAGCGGAGTCATCGTGCGCCAGGGTGCCCGCGTCGCCAACGTGCGCGTGCGCGCCTGGCAGCAGAGCTTCGACGAGCCGGTCGCCACCGCCGACGTGCATTTTCTTTTGCCCAAACCCAAGGACCAGAGCTAAACCAGGGGGACGCCATGAACCAGGAAACCAAGAACGAGCCGGTCATCGACGGCGACGAGATACTCGAGGGCGTGCTGCGCTGGGTCGAGATCGAAAGCCCGAGCCACGAGCCTGACGCCGTCAACCACATGGTCGATCACGTCGAAGAGGGCCTCGCCTTGCTCGGGCTCCACGTCAAGCGCACGCCGGGCCGCGACGGCTTCGGCGACATCCTTTCGGCGCGCACGCCCTGGGGCGGCGACGGCCCAGGCATCCTGGTGCTGAGCCACTTGGACACGGTCCATCCGATCGGCACCAAGGAAGGCCCGCTCAAGGTCCGGCGCGAGGGCGACAAGGTCTACGGCCCCGGCATCTACGACATGAAGGCCGGCGCCTACATCGCCTTCTATGCCATGCGCCACATCGTGCGGTCGGGCGGCAAGACGCCGCTGCCGGTGACTTTCATGTACATCCCCGAGGAGGAGGTCGGCAGCCCGACGTCGCGCGATATGATCGTGGCGGCGGCGAAGAAGAACAAGTACGTGCTGGTCACCGAGCCGGCGCGCGAGGGCGGCAAGATCGTCACCGCGCGCAACGGCCGCATGCAGTACACCGTCAAGGTCACCGGCCGCCAGTCCCATGCCGGCGCACGCCACATGGACGGGCGCAGCGCCATCAAGGAAATGGCCAAGCAGATTCTCCGCATGGAGGAGGAGCACACCAACTACGAGGAGGGCCGCACCTGTTCGGTCGGCACCATCACCGGCGGCACGCTGACCAACGTGGTGCCGGGCGAATGCGAAGTGAGCGTCGATATCCGCGTGCCGAGCGTCGAGGCGCAGGACCGTGTGCTCGATTTCTTCGCCAACCTCGAGCCGTTCGATCTCGATTGCAGCGTCGTCGCCGAGGGCGGTATCGACCGGCCGCCCTATGACAAGTTCGACGGCATCGAGAAGTTGTTCCAGCATGCCAGAAAGCTGGCTGCCGAGATCGGCTTCGACCTGCAGGACCTGAAGACCGGCGGCGGTTCGGACGGCAACTTCACCGGCGCGCTCGGCATCCCGACCCTCGACGGCCTCGGCGCCGACGGCCATGGCGCCCATAGCCACGACGAGTTCATCTACTATTCTTCCCTCGAAGAGCGTGCGAAACTGATGCTGCGCCTGATGCAGACCTTGGAGTGAACGGGTGGCGGGAAAAGGCTTGCCAAAACCATAATTAAAGTTATAAATAATATGTTTTAAGTTGTATATCTATGGAGAAAGCCACGTCCGGGAACATCATCCGGCCTCGGTTCGATGAACACGGCGGGGACAAGCGGCGTTTCGACCGCGTGCCCAGTCGGTCGGCGGTGACGATATTCGATGGCGAGCGCTGCCGCGAAGGCCGGGTCGTCGACATTTCGGGCAACGGTGCGCTGCTGTGTATGGACTCGGGACTCGAAGCGCTCGATCCGCCGCCTGAGCCCGGCCGCTACGTCGATATCGACATGGAAGACCTCGGCTACATCGGCGCGCAGGCGGTTCGCTGCCAGGACGGCGGCTTCGCCGTCAATTTCGATATCGGCCGCTACCAAAGCCTGGAACTGGCGTTGCAGATCAAACGGAACTAGGCGTGACCACGCGCGGCACGAAAAGCAAAACTCCCGCCGAGGCGGGGGTTTTCCGTTCTTGGTTGCATTCCGCTTAGAGCACGCAGCTCTTGGCGAACGCGGCGGCATCGTTGGCCGACCATTCGCCCTTCGGCTTCTTCCTCATCTGTTCGCACCACTCCTTGGAGCCGACCTCGGGTGAGCGCGCGGCAAGCGGCGCGACGACGAAGGCAAGAAGCGCCAGAACGGCGACGAGGGATTTCAGGCTTTTCATGGCAAGTGTCCCCTGCAACTGGTTTGTCCACCCGCGAACCCTGTGGGGTGGGCGGGGCCCCGGCAAGTGCTATTCGGCGCCGCCGCGGCCGCCGTCGATTCGGGCCTTGCCGGTATAAGGGATGGCCTCTTCGACGACCTCCCAGATGGTGCGGCCGGTCGGACAGTCCTGCTCTTCCATGACGTGCGCGACTAGGCCGGCGGCGCGCGAAATCACGGCGAAACCGCGCATGATCCGGGCCGGCACGCCGATACCCAGCATCACCGCCGCCGTCGCGCCGGTGGCGTTGATGGTGAGATGCCTGCCATAGGCTTCGTCGACGGCCGCGGATAGCGCCTGGATCGCGTCGATGTAGCGGGTGTCGACATCGACCTGGGCGCGGGCGATCTCGAACAGCTTGGGCGAACGCGGATCGTCGGGCTTGTGCAGGTGATGGCCGAAGCCGGGCAGGTGGCGCCGCGCCGCGCGGGCTTCCGTGGCAATACGCTTCGCAGACGGCTCGACGCCGGCCGGGTCGGCGACGATTTGTTCGAGGATCGCTGCGCAGTTCTCCATGGTGCCGACGAACTGGCTGGCGACGTTCAACAGCCCCGCCGCGACCGCCGCCTGCAACGCCTCTGGCGCCGAGAGATAGGTCATGCGCGCTGAAATCGCGCTCGGCGTGAAGCCGTGTTCCATCAGCGTCACCAGCACCGCATCGAGCACCGCCGTCTGGCCCGGCGTCGGGCGCTTGCCCATGACGTGGAAGAACATGGCGTCGGTGAAGGTCATCTTGCCCATCATCTCGGCGACCAGGTCCATGTCGCGGACGTAGAGCGCCGTCAGCGTGTGGGTGGAGAGTTTAGTTTCCGGTTTCGGCGGTGTCGACATGCTTCCCTCCCTCACGTGGCGTTGTCTGCGAACATGACCTTGGCTTCGCGCCGCAGCACCTTGCCGACCGGGCTGCGCGGCAGGCTGTCGACGACGTGGACGGCCTTCGGCGCCTTCACCGAATCGAGGCGCTGCTTGATGAACGCGATGATCTCGTCGGGCTCGGCCGCATGGCCGGTATGCAGTTCGACCGCGGCATGCACGGCCTCGCCCCACTTTTCGTCGGCGAGCCCGAAGACGACGCATTCCTTGACCGCCGGATGCTGGCCGAGCACCGCCTCGACATCGCTCGGATAGACGTTGAAGCCACCGGTCACGACCACGTCGCGGATGCGGTCCTTGATAAAGACGTAGCCGCGCTCGTCGATGTAGCCGACGTCGCCGGTGTGCAGCCAGCCGTCGATGATGGTTTCGGCGGTCTTGTCGGGCATCTTGTAGTAGCCCTTCATCACCAGGTCGCCCTTGAGCACGATCTCGCCCTGCTCACCCGGCGCCACGAGATTTCCCTCCGGGTCCATAGCGCCGACCTGGGTCAGCGCCGTGGCGATGCCGGTCGAGGCATAGTTTCTGGGATCGAGCCAGTCGGCGGCGCGCATGCAAATCGCGATCTGCGGCGCCTCGGTCTGGCCGAAACAGGTCTCGACCGCGTTGTTGAAAACCGGCATGGCGCGGACCAGCGCTTCCGGACGGATCGCCGCGCCGCCGACGATGAAGTGGCGGAGCGACGAGAAATCGCGGTCCTGCACGCTCTCGTCCGCCATCATCATGTAGATCACGGTGGGCGGCACGAACATCGACGTGGCGCGCATGCGTTCGATCGCGTCCATGATGGTGACCGGGCTCGATTTGCCCATGAACAGCTGCGTGCCGCCCTTGGCCAGGATCGGCATGATCAGCGTGTTGGCACCGTGCGTCATGGGTGCGGCGATCAGGTGGCTGTCGTCGGCGTCGAAGCCGAACGACGTCAGCATCGAGGCGATGCAGGTATTCCAGACCCGGTAGGTCTGCATCACGCCCTTGGGCACGCCCGAGGACCCGCCGGTGAACTTGATCGCCTGCAGGTCGTCGAGCGCGAGTTCATGGCGGACCGGCGTCGCACCGGCGTGGCGCGCGATCAGGTCGGCGAGGCGTGGGGCATCCCCGGCGCCGGGACCTGGCCGTCCGATCACCAGCGTGGCGCTCTGCGGATCGACCTTGTCGAGGCAATCGGCGTCGGCGACGACGATGGAAGGTTCGGTGACGCCGACGATCCGGTCGAGCTCCTCCTTGCCGTTGCGCGGATTGAGCGGCACCCAGGTCTTGCCGGCGGCGAAGGCGGCGAGCCAGGCGATCAGGTGCTCGGGCGTGTTGTAGGCGCAGATGCCGACGCGGCTCTGCGGTTCGGGATCGATCGCCTGAAAGGCGGTGGCGAGCGCCTCGACTTGGCCCGAAAGCTCGGCATAGGTGAGGGTGACGGGGCCGTCGCCGCGCGCGGCGGGATCGACCTCGACGGCGACGCGGTCCGGCCAGAGCCGCGCGGCGCGGCGGAAATGTTCGATGGGCATCATGGCCGGGCGAGATTACGTCCGGGCGCCCGGATTGCAAGCCCCAGGCCCGGCTGCCTTGACGCGGTTGCAGCGGGCCGCCTTTGCCGCTTCAATGGCGGCGATGAACACGCCCGCCGCCCCAGCCGTCACGGCCACGCACGAGACTTCGCCGGTGATGTCGACACACCGCTTTCCGCTCGAGTGCCTCGAGGCGTTGATGGCGGAACGCGTCGAGGGCTTTAAGACACCCCTCGCCGTCGGCCAGTTCCAGGGCGGCATGTCCAATCCGACCTTCCTGCTGACCGATGCGGGCGGGCGGCGTTACGTGCTCAGGAAGAAACCGCCGGGCAAGCTGCTGCCGTCGGCGCATGCGGTCGAGCGCGAGTTCCGCGCCATCAGCGCCATGCAGGCGGTCGGCATTCCGGTCGCCGAGCCGGTGCTGCTCTGCGAGGACGACACGGTCATCGGCCAGGCTTTCTACATCATGGGTTTCGCTGACGGCCGCGTGTTCCGCGACCTGCGCCTACCCGGCATGACAGCAGCCGAACGCGCCGCCATCTACGACACCATGAACGAGACCCTGGCACGCCTCCATGCCGTCGATTACCGTGCCGCCGGCCTCGAAGGTTTCGGCCGCGAGGGCGGCTACGTGGCGCGCCAGATCAAGCGCTGGTCCGAGCAGTACGTGGCGTCGAAGACCGATGAGCTCGCGTCCATGGAACGTCTCATGGCGTGGCTGCCCGAACACCTGCCGGCGCGCGACGAGACCACCGTCGTGCACGGCGATTTCCGCCTCGAGAACATGATCTTCCATCCGACCGATGCGCGCGTACTCGCCATCGTCGACTGGGAGTTGGCGACGCTCGGCGACCCGCTTTCCGACCTCGCCTACAACTGCCTGCCCTATCACATGGTCGATCCGGCGCGCGGCCACCTGCTCGACCTGAGCGACGCCGCCGCCGGCATCCCGGCGGAAGCCGACTATCTCGCCGCCTATTGCACACGCACCGGACGCGAGCCCGGCGACGACTGGACGTTCTACCTGGTCTTGTCGCTGTTCCGCCTCGCCGCCATCGTCCAGGGCGTCTACGCCCGGGCGCTCAAGGGCAATGCCTCTTCGCCGGCCGCCCTGCAGCGCAAGGAACGCTGCCGCGGACTTTCCGAACTCGCCTGCCGGCTGCTCGATAAGGCCGGCGCGTGAGCGCCCGGCGACGGCTTCAGCTCACCTGCGTGGCGAAGAAGTCGTGGATCTTCTTGATGTCGGTTTCCTCGTAGAGGCCGGCGGAAAGGATGTGGCCGACAGGCATGTCGGCCGCCGCGAACGGCAGGCACAGGAAATGGTAGGCGAACGGGCGATTGCCATCCCAGCGGGCATAACTGGTCTCAAAATAGACCGGCTCCCGGGTCTCGTAGATGGCGCTGTACTCGCCGACGATCTTCTCGGCGACGCTCATCGGCGAGACGTCCTTGATTGACCAGCCGGTTTAGTCACGCCCCTGAAGCGCCGTCCGCGCCGTACCCCAGAACCGATAGACGAAATCGAGCGGGTCTTCGTGCACGTCGACGACGGCGCACCAGGGGATCACTGCCGGCGGCAGCCGCATCCAGTCGAACGCGCGCCATGGCGGCGTGACCAGGTCGCCGCGCAATTCCTCCCAATAGGCGAAGACGTCGTTGAGCAAGCCGGTCATGGCACCGGCTTTCGGCATCTTGTTGACTGTTTCGTAACTCAGGCTCACCCGACCATTCCGTTCGTCACCCGGTTGCGAATCTCCGTCACCTGTTGGACGGCCACCCCGCCTTGCGTTTCAGCTCCATGCGCGCGATCTGCTGGCGGTGCACCTCGTCCGGTCCATCGGCGAAGCGTAGCGCGCGCATCCGTGCCCACATGTAGGCGAGTGGGAATTCCTGGCTCATGGCGCCGCCGCCATGCAGCTGCATGGCCCGGTCGATGAAGCCCAAGGCCATGTTCGGCGCCGCCACCTTGATCATGGCGATCTCCTGGCGCGCCGCCTTATTGCCGACCATATCCATCATGTAGGCGGCCTTCAGCACCAGCAGCCGGCACATCTCGATCTCGATGCGGCTTTCGGCGATGCGTTCGTGCGTCACCCCCTGCTCGGCCAACAGCTTGCCGAAGGCGGTGCGCTCGGCGGCGCGCTTGCACATCAGTTCGAGCGAACGTTCGGCGACGCCGATGATACGCATGCAGTGGTGGATGCGCCCGGGCCCGAGCCGTCCCTGCGCGATCTCGAAGCCACGGCCTTCGCCGAGCAGCATATTCGCCGCCGGCACGCGCACGTTGTCAAACAGCACCTCGCCATGGCCGTGCGGCGCGTCGTCGTAGCCGGCGACGGTGAGCATGCGCTTGACCGTGATGCCGGGCGCGTCGCGTGGCACCAGGATCATCGACTGCTGCGTGTACCTGTCGGCCGTGGGGTCGGTCTTGCCCATGACGATCAGGATCTTGCAGTGCGGCGAACCGATGCCCGACGTCCACCACTTGAGGCCGTTGATGACGTAGTCGTCGCCGTCGCGCACGATCGAGGTCTCGATATTGGTGGCGTCGCTCGAAGCAACGCCCGGTTCGGTCATGGCGAAGGCGGAGCGGATTTCGCCGGCCAGCAGCGGCTTCAGCCAGTGTTCCTTCTGTTCGGCGGTGCCGTAGCGCTCGAGTGTTTCCATGTTGCCGGTGTCGGGCGCCGAACAATTGAACACCTCCGGCGCCCAATGCACCCGGCCCATGACTTCGCACAATGGCGCGTACTCGAGATTGGAAAGCCCGGCGCCGAGTTCGCTCTCGGGCAGAAACAGGTTCCAGAGCCCGGCCGCTTTCGCCTTGGCCTTGAGCTCTTCCATGATCGGCACCACCTGCCAGCGCGTCTCACCGACGTCGAGCTGGTCGTAGAACACCTGTTCGTTGGGATAGACGTAGTCGTCCATGAAGGCTTCCAGGCGGGCCTTCAATTCAAGGGTACGTGGCGAATATTCGAAATCCATTTTGATGTTTCCTTGAATTGATCAGCTGTAGCGGCCGCCGGCGATGGTGGCGCCGCCGTCGACCGGCAACGCCTGGCCGGTGATCCAGCTCGCCGCCGGCGACGCCAGGAACAGGATGGCGCCGGCAAGGTCCTCGGGCTCGCCGAGCCGCCCGATGGGATAACCTTCGAGCGCTTTTTCGTGGGTCTTCGGGTTCTCCCAGAGCGCGCGGGCCATGTCGGTCTTGACCAGGCCGGGCAGCACGCAGTTGACGCGCACGTTGGCCGGCCCCCATTCGATGGCCAGATTGCGCGCGAGCTGCAGGTCGGCCGCCTTGGAAATGGCGTAGGCGCCGAGCGACTCGCTGCCCTTAGTCGCGGCGATCGAGGAGACGATCACCACCGCGCCGTCGCGACGCTCCGCCATGCCCGGGATCACCAGGTTGCAGAGCTTGAGCACGTTCTTGACGTTGGTATCGAGAATCTTCTCGAAGGCGCCGTCGTCGATGTCCTTCAAGGGCCCCATGTATGGGTTGACCGCGGCATTGCAGACCAGGATGTCGATCTTGCCGAAAGCATCCAGGGCCTTCGCCACCAGGGCTTCGAGCTGTTCGGCGTGGCTGACGTTGCAGGGAACCCCGATCGCGCGTCCACCGGCATCGGCGATCGCCTTGGCGGCCTCGGCGCAGGCGTCGGCCTTGCGGCTGGAGACGATGACTTCGGCGCCGGCCCGCGCCATAGCTTCGGCGGTGGCACGGCCGATGCCGCGCGTACCGCCGGTGATCAACGCCGTCTTGCCGTGAAGTTCGAACATTTCACGCTCCCTCTCACGCAACGCTTCCAGACTACGGCCCAGCGGTCAAGAACCGAACGCGGTGTCACTCCGCCGCGCTGCGGCGGCGTCCCTTCTTGGGTTCGGGCGCGGGCTTGGGTGCGGGCTTGGGCGCCGGCTCGGACGCCTTGGCCGGCGCGTCCTCGCCACCGGAGATCGCCTTCAAGAGTTTCTCGCGGAGTTGCTCGATGCGCTCCTCGCGCTCGACCTTAAGGCCGAACACGTCCTTCACGTAGAACACGTCGACCACGCGCTCGCCGTAGGTCGAGACGATGGCGCTCGAGATCTGCAGGCCGTCGCTGGTGATCACCGAGGTGACGTCGTGCAGCAGGCCGGGCCGGTCGCGACCGTTGATCTCGATCACCGTGTGGGTGTTGGAAACGCGGTTGTCGATGAGCGCGCGCGGCGGCACCTTGAACACCGCCGTGCGCCCCTCGATCTTGGTGTCGCCGCGCTTCGCCAGCTCGCGCGCCGGCCGGGTACGGCCCTGCAGCGCGTCGGCGATGCGGCGCTTGAGGCGCGAGAAATCGAACTCGGCCGAGAACGGCCCGCGCGAGCCATCCTGGATCGAGAAGGTGTCGAGCGCCATGCCGTCGGCCAGCGTGTGCGCCTTGGCGTCGACGATGTTGGCGTTGGAGAGCGCCATGGCGCCGGCGATGGCGGCGAACAGGCCGGGATGGTCGGGCGCATAGAGCGTCAGTTCCGAAGTGCCGGTCTCGGGCCGTTCGCGCAACTCAACGCGGAACGGTTCGCCCGACTTCCGCGCCGCGTCGATGATGCCGGCGTGGTGGACCAGGGTTTCGGCGTCGGTGCCGAGCCAGTAGCCGTCCTGGCCGAGTTCGAGATAGTTGCCGACGTCGAGCTTGAGCTTGGCGATCCGGCCCTTGAGCGTTTCCTTGATGTGGCGCACGCGGTCGTCGCGCCGGGTGTCCGACGCGGTGCCGGTCAAGGTCTCCAACGCGCGCCAGTAGAGTTCGCGCAATAGGCCCGCCTTCCAGGCGTTCCAGACGTTCGGCCCGACCGCGCGGATGTCGACCACGGTCAGCACCAGCAGCAGGCGTAGACGCTCCGGCGACTGCACTTCCTTGGCGAAGTCGGTGATGGCCTTGGGGTCGTCGAGGTCGCGCTTGAAGGCGATGCGGCTCATCAACAGGTGCCAGCGCACCAGCCAGGCAACCGTTTCGGTCTCCCATTCGCTCATGCCGAAACGCGGACAGAGCTTCAGCGCGATCTCGGCGCCGAGCACCGAGTGATCGCCGCCACGGCCCTTGGCGATGTCGTGCAACAGCACGGCGGCATAGAGCACGGCGCGGGACTGCAACTCCTTGACCGCCGAACAGGCGACCGGATGGTCCACGATCAGGCGTTCGCTCTCGATGCCGGCGACCAGGCCGATGGCGCGGATGGTGTGCTCGTCGACGGTATAGACGTGGTACATGTCGTACTGCATCTGCGCGACGACGCGGCCGAAGTCGGGTACGAAGCGGCCGAACACGCCGGCCTCGTTGAGGCGCATCAGCGTGCGTTCCGGATCGGGGCCGGTCAGCATCTCCAGGAACAGCCGGTTGGCCTCCTTGTTGCGCCTGAGCTTGGCGTCGACCAGCCGGAGATTGCTCTTCACCGTCCTGAGCGCGCGCGGATGGATGTCGATGGTGTTTATCTGCGCGGCATAGAACAGGCGCAGCATGTTGACCGGATCGTTCTTGAGGTCGCCCGCCGCGTTGAAGGTGAGCCGGCCGCTCTCGATCTTGAAGCCCTTGACCTCCTTCCGGTTGAGGCGCCAACCGGAAAGCCAGGAGGTGGCGCTGCGCTTCTTGTGCTGCTCTTCCCATACGGCGCAAAGGATGCGGGTCAGGTCGCCGACGTCCTTGGCGACCAGGAAGTAGTGCTTCATGAAGCGCTCGACGCCGCGCGTGCCGGCGTGGTCCTTGTAGCCCATGCGCCGGCCGAGTTCCTGCTGCACGTCGAAGGTCAGGCGCTCCTCGGGACGGCCGGCCATGTAGTGAAGGTGGCAGCGCACCGTCCACAGGAAATGCTCGGCCTTGGCGAAGGTGCGCACGTCGGCCGCGGTCAGCGCGCCGGCCTCGCGCAAGCCCTCGGCGTCCTCGGCGCCATAGAGATACTTGGAAATCCAAAACAGGGTCTGCAGGTCGCGCAAGCCGCCCTTGCCTTCCTTCAGGTTGGGCTCCAGCACGTAGCGCGTGTCGCCCATGCGGTCGTGGCGGTCGTTGCGCTCGGCCAGCTTGGCCTCGACGAACTCGGGCCCGGTGCTCTCGACCAGTTCCTTGCGGAAGCGGTTCTTGAAGGTCCGCGCCAGGCCCTGGTCGCCGGCAAGCCAGCGCACCTCCAGCAGACTGGTGCGGATCGTAATGTCGCCCTCGGCGAGGCGGATCGCCTCGTCGACGGAGCGAGTCGCGTGGCCGACCTTTAGGCCCAGGTCCCACAGCATGTAGAGGATGAACTCGAAGATCTGCTCGGTGCGGGGCGCCAGCTTGTAGGGCAGCAGGAACATCAGATCGATGTCGGAGAACGGCGCCATCTCGCCACGGCCGTAGCCGCCGGTGGCGACCAGCGACATCTGTTCGCCCTTGGTCGGGTTGGCGGCGGCGTAGACGCGCTCGGTGGCGAATTCATAGAGGCTGCGCACCACCTGGTCGATCAAGTAGGCCATGGCGTGGGTGGTCTCGGGGCCGTCGGCCTCGCCGGCCTCGAAGCGGCGCTTGATCTCGTCCCAACCCTGCTGATGGGCCTGCTTGAAGATTTCCAGCACCTGCCCTTGCGTCTTCGGCGTGTAGCCGGACCACGACACGAGTTCGTCCAGGCGCCCGTTGAGCGCCTTGCGGTCGATGATGCGGCGAGGCTTGACGACCTGAACCATGCCTTATGGGACTTCCGCGAGCGGTTTGCAGATGTAACTATATAATGAGTGGCGGGCGCCCATGAAAGAAACTTGCGCGAACCGAAGGGGTTAGGTTCAAGCGGTCCGGGCGTTTCATCGGCGAGAAGCCGGTGGTCTAGACACCCGCCAGCCATTACCATGTTCGGAAACGGGGCGGGCAAAATGAATTCTACCTCTGAAATCGGGCTGCCGGAGCTCACCAACGAAAATTGGTATGAATTCTCCTGGAAGGTCCGCGAACTGGTGCTCGGGAAAATCCTGGAAAGCGGCCGCCGCGACGTCGCCTCGATCCTGCACGTCGACGCGCACGACAAGGTGACCGGCGAGCTTCTCCGCTCCTACCTGACC
>JAYNJY010000006.1:14710-24410 GCA_038110665.1 Rhodospirillaceae bacterium
GCACGTCGACGCGCACGACAAGGTGACCGGCGAGCTTCTCCGCTCCTACCTGACCGGTGAGTTCAAGGTCCAAGCGCTCGACCTGCCGGACGCCGATGCCGCCACCGCCGAGGCCGAGGCCGACATCCGCCGAAGCATGGACGACCTCAGCCGCTGGATCGAGGACGACGTCGACGTGGTCGCCGAACTCGGCTGCGGCTACGGCCACAACATCTTCCTGCTGCACGAGATCAGCGCGCAAAGGCGGTTCCGTTACCTGGCGGCCACGTACACGGAGGCCAGCCGGCGGATCTGCCAAAGGATCGCCGGGTTTTTGCCGGAGGCCCGAATCGACGTCGCCTTCGTCGATCACAAGGACCTGAACACGGCCGTATTCGAAAGCCCGGAGAAAGCCGTCGTCTTCACCTGCCATTCGCTGGAACAGGTCAATCTCCTGCCGGAGACCTATTTCCGGCGCCTCGCGAAAGTCGCGCCGAAGGTTCGCGGCGTGCACATGGAGCCGTTTGGATTCCAGCTCGACCAATCGACCGCGGCCGCGAAGCACCACAAGGAATGGTTCGAGGGCAAGGGCTGGAACGTCAATCTGTACGAACGCGTCCGGGAAGCTGAGCGAGATGGGCTGATCGAGATTCTCGAACTCGAACTCAACAAGTACTACCCCCAACCCAACAACCCGATATCGGTCGTGGTGTGGGAAGCGACGAACTGACGTTGCCGTCTCAGCTGTCGTCGCCCTGCAATCGCTTCAGCGAATAGACGAAATCGAGCGCTTCCTTGGCGCTCATCTCGTCAGGCGTGACGGCGGCGACGGCTTTCTCGACCGCGCTCGGGCCCTTGCTCGGTGCCGGCGCCGGTTTGGCCTGGGACACGGGCGCCGCCTGGAACAGCGGCAGGTCGTCGGCGAGGCCGGAAAGCGCCGACGACGCCTCGTCGGCCTCGAGCGTCTTCAGGACGGCATTGGCGCGCTCGATCACGGCGGCGGGCAGGCCGGCCAGCTGGCCGACGTGGATGCCGTAGGAGCGGTCGGCGGTGCCGGCGCCGACCTCGTGCAGGAAGATGACCTCGCCCTTCCACTCCTTGACCCGCATGGTATGGCAGCGGAGCGCGGCGAGCGTCGCGGTCAACTGCGTGAGTTCGTGGTAGTGGGTGGCGAACAGTGCCCGGCACTTGTTCCTCTCGTGCAGGTATTCGACCACCGCCCAGGCGATCGAGAGGCCGTCGTAGGTCGCCGTGCCGCGGCCGATCTCGTCGAGGATGACGAGCGCGCGCGGGCCGGCCTGGTTGAGGATGGTCGCGGTCTCGACCATCTCGACCATGAAGGTCGAGCGGCCGCGCGCGAGATCGTCCGCCGCGCCGACGCGCGAGAACAGCCGGTCGACGATGCCGATGCGCGCACGCGTCGCCGGCACGAAGGAGCCGATCTGCGCGAGGACGGCGATCAGCGCGTTCTGGCGCAAGAAGGTGCTTTTGCCGGCCATGTTCGGCCCGGTCAGCAGCCACAGCCGCCCCGGGCGCTCGCCCTCGCCGCCGGCCTCGCCGTCTCCGTCCTCCAAGCGGCAATCGTTGGCGACGAAGGCCTCGCCGCTCTTCTCCAGCGCCGCCTCGACGACCGGATGACGCCCACCCTCGATATCGAACGAAAGCCCCTGGTCGAGTTCGGGCCGGGCGTAACGGCGTTGGGCGGCGAGTTCCGCCAAGCCCGCCGTGACGTCGATCTGGGCAAGCGCGCCGGCGGCCTGCTGGATGGCCTCGGCCTCGCCCATGACCGCCGCGACGAAGCCCTCGAACAGCTCCAGTTCCAGCGCCAACGCGCGGTCGGCCGCCTTGGAAATGCGGCTTTCCAGTTCGCTCAACTCGACGGTGGTGTAACGCACCGCGTTGGCCATGGTCTGGCGATGGATGTATCGCCCGGTCTTGTCGCCAAAGGCTTTCTCGCCGACGCTCGGCATGCGCTCGGCCTGCCGGGCCGGCACCTCGATGAAATAGCCGAGCACGTTGTTGTGTTTGATCTTAAGGCCTTGCAGGCCGGTATCGGCGACGTAATCGGCCTGCAGGCCAGCGATCAGCTTGCGGCTTTCGTCACGAAGCCCGATCAGCTCGTCCAGTTGCACCGAATGGCCGGGCCGGATGAAACCGCCGTCGCGCGCGTTCAGCGGCAAGTCCTCGGCGAGCGCGCCGCTGAGCAGCCCAATCAGCTCGCCGTGCCGGCCGAGCGCTTCGGCGACAGCATCGAGCAGCGCCGCGGGCGGCTTCAACGTGCCGGCAGCGGCGGCCTTTTGCAGCAGCGCTTGCGCCTCGCCGGCACGGCCGAGGCCGCCGAGGATGGCGGCGAGGTCGCGCGGACCGCCCCGGCCCAAGGCCAGCCTGGATAGCGCGCGCGCCATGTCAGGGCACTTGCCCAAGCTCGCGCGCAGATCGCGGCGCAGGTCCCTGTCCTCGACCAGGGCTTCGACGGCGTCGAGCCGGCGCTCGATGGCGGCGGCGTCGGTCAACGGCTCGGCCAGGCGTGACGCCAGCATGCGCGCGCCCGGGCCGGTGACGGTGCGGTCGATGACCGACAGCAGGCTGCCCTGATGCTCGCCGGAAAGCGTGCGAGTGAGTTCGAGGTTGCGCCGGGTCGCCGCGTCGATCGCCATGACCGCGCCGGCGGCGACGCGCTCGGGCGCGGCGAGTTTCGGCAGTTGCCCTTTCTGGGTCAGTTCGATGTAGTCGACCAGCGCGCCGGCGGCGGCGATCTCGGCGAGGGAAAAGTCACCGAAGGCATCCAGCGTGGCGACGCCATAGAGCCGCTCGAGGCGCTTCCTGGCGTTGGTCGAATCGAAGCGCACGGCGGGCAGCGGCGTCAGCCGTTCCGAAAGCGCGTCCAGGGCCGGCGCCGTGTCGGCCTGGCCGAGCAGCGTGTCGGCCGCCAAGACCTCACCGGGTTCGAGCCGTGCGAGCAGCGTGTCGAGATCGCCGGCCGCGATCGGCTCGACGGCGAAGGCGCCGGTCGAAACGTCGACCCAGGCAAAACCCATGCCATCGCGGACCCGCGCCACGGCGCAGAGATAGTTGTTGCGGCGCGCGTCCAGGAGCGTGTCTTCGGTCAGCGTGCCCGGCGTGACGACGCGCACCACGTCGCGCCGCACCACCGACTTGGAGCCGCGTTTCTTGGCCTCGGCAGGATCCTCGGTCTGTTCGCAGACCGCGACCCGGTGGCCGCGCCGGATCAAGCGGTTCAAGTAGGCCTCGTGGCTGTGCACCGGCACGCCGCACATCGGGATGTCCTCGCCCAGGTGCTTGCCGCGCTTGGTCAGCGCGATGTCGAGCGCCGCCGACGCCTTCACAGCGTCCTCAAAGAACAGTTCGTAGAAGTCGCCCATGCGGTAGAACAGCAGGCAATCGGGGTATTCGCCCTTGAGGCCGAGGTACTGCGCCATCATCGGCGTGACGCCGTCGGCGGCCGCACCCGGGTCCGGCGCCGGGTCGGGCTCGATTTCGCTGTCGGACGGGGTCAGGCGGTCGGTGACGGGCATGGTGCTGTGCCGGGGAATCACGCTTTACTCTTGGGTTTGGTTCGGCAAAAGTAACTTAACAGGCCCGAAGAGCCATAGAAAGAACACGAGCCCTGGGAGCATCCATGTCCGCAGACGAAACCGCGGCGGCCCGTGAGGTTGTCGGCGTACTGAACACCCGTACCGCCTTCGAGGCCGCAATCGCGAGCCTCGCCAAGGCCGGCTTCGAGACAACCGACCTGAGCGTGCTGTCTTCGCATGAATCGCTCGCCGCCGCCGGCACCGAGGGGCGCTCGTCGCGCGATGCCCTGACGGCGCTGGTCGGCGACATCAAGTTCGAGGGGCCGCTGCTGGCCTCCGGCCTGATCGTGCTCGCCGGCGGACCGACCGCCGCCGCCATCGCCGGCATCGTCGGCGCCACGGTCGGCGGGCTCGCGCTCAAGGAACTGTTCGAGGAAATCACCGCCAAGCCGCACACCGAGGATTTCGCCCGCGCCGTCGAGGCCGGCAGCATCATCCTCTGGGTGCGCGCCGCCGACGCCAAGGCGGAAACGCTGGCCGCCGACATCCTGATCGCTGCCGGCGCCGAAAACGTGCATGCCGGCCCCGCGCCCCAGGCGGGCGGGGATTGACCATCCGCAACCATCGAGAACCGCTTTTTCCAGGGACCGAAACGCAATGAGCACCAAGGGCGACAAGATGATGGAACAGGAGGCGCTTCGCCTCCACGCCAAGAAACCGGCCGGCAAGGTCGAAATCCATCCGACCAAGCCGCTGACCACGCAGCACGACCTCACCCTCGCCTATTCGCCGGGCGTGGCCGCGCCCTGCATGGCGATCTACCACGAGCCGGACCTGGTCTACGAATACACCGCCATCGGCAACCTCGTCGCCGTCGTCTCCAACGGCACCGCCGTGCTCGGTCTCGGCAACATCGGCGCGCATGGCGCCAAGCCGGTGATGGAAGGCAAGTCGGTGCTGTTCAAGCGCTTCGCCGACGTCGACGGCATCAACGTCGAGGTCCACTCGGAGGACGTCGAGGACGTGATCCGCGCGGTCAAGCTGTTCGGACCGAGCTTTGGCGGCATCAACCTGGAAGACATCAAGGCGCCGGAATGCTTCATCATCGAGCAGCGCCTGCGCGAGGAACTCGACATCCCGGTGTTCCACGACGACCAGCACGGCACCGCCATCATCACCGCCGCCGGCCTGATCAACGCGCTGCAGATCACCGGCCGCGCCATCGACAAGTTCAAGATGGTGATCAACGGCGCCGGCGCGGCGTCGATCGCCTGCGCCGAATTGTTCGTGAAGATGGGGATGCCGCGCAAGAATATCGTCATGTGCGATTCCAAGGGCGTCATCTACAAGGACCGCAAGGAAGGCATGAACCAGTGGAAGTCCGCCTATGCGTCCTCGACCAAGGCGCGCACGCTGGCCGAGGCGCTCGAGGGCGCAGACTGCTTCGTCGGCCTTTCGGTCGGCGGCGCCGTGACCCAGGACATGGTCAAGACGATGGCCAAGAAGCCGCTGATCTTCGCCATGGCCAACCCGGATCCGGAGATCACGCCGGAGGACGCGCGCGAGGTGCGCCCGGACGCCATCGTCGCCACCGGGCGGTCGGACTATCCGAACCAGATCAACAACGTCCTCGGTTTCCCCTACATCTTCCGCGGCGCGCTCGACGTTCGCGCCTCGACCATCAATGACGAAATGAAGATCGCCGCGGCCAATGCCCTGGCCGAACTCGCCCGCGAGGACGTGCCCGACGAGGTTGACGCCGCCTACGCCGGCTCGCACCTGCGCTACGGACCGGAATACCTGATCCCCGCACCGTTCGATCCGCGCCTGATCACGGCGGTGCCAAAGGCGGTCGCCCAGGCGGCGATGGATTCAGGCGTCGCACGCCGGCCGATCATCGACATGGACGCCTACGCCGCCGAACTTTCGGCGCGCCTCAACCCGACCGCCGGCAGCCTGCACGACATCTTCGAGGCGGTGCGCCAGAATCCCAAGCGCGTGGTCTTCGCCGAGGGCGAGGAGGAGAAGAGCATCCGCGCCGCCTACGCCTTCCAGCAGGCCGGTTACGGCTCGGCGATCCTGGTCGGGCGCAAGGAGCGCGTGCGCGAGACCATGACGGCGCTCGGCCTGCCGGGCGACGCCGGCATCGAGATCACCAATTCGCGGCTCAGCCCGAACATCGAAGGATACATCGACGCCCTCTACCGGCGCCTGCAGCGCCAGGGCTACCTGCAGCGTGACTGCGAACGCATGGTCAAGCGCGACCGCAACGTATTCGGCGCGCTGATGGTCGATTCGGGCGATGCCGACGCCATGGTCACCGGACTGACCCGCAACTACCACCGCGCGCTCGAGCAGATCGGCCGCGTGTTCGACCCCGCGCCCGGCGCGCGCGTCTTCGGCCTTTCGCTGGTGATGCGCGGCGGCCAGACCATCTTCGTCGCCGACACCGCCGTGCGCGAGGCGCTGGCGCCGGACGAGATGGCCGACATCGCCCAGCAGAGCGCCGCCGTGGCGCGCCAGCTCGGCCATGAGCCGCGCGTTGCGCTGATCTCCTACGGCAACTTCGGTCACCCGAACATGCCGAGGATCGAGCCCGTGCGCGAGGCCGTCCGTGTCCTCGACGAACGCCACGTCGACTTCGAGTACGAAGGCGAGATGACCGTCGAGGTCGCCCTTAACCCGGCCATCAGGGCCAACTATCCGTTCTGCCGGCTGACCGGCTCGGCCAACGTGCTGATCATGCCGGGGCTGCACAGCTCGCAGATCGGCACCCAATTGCTCGCCCAGATGGGCGACTGCACGGTGTTGGGGCCGATCCTGGTCGGCTTCGACAAGCCGGCGCAGATCGTGCCCATGGGCACCACCGTCTCCGACATGGTGAATTTGGCGGTGCTGGCGGCTTACGTGGCACGGAACTGAGGTCTGGACTGAGGTCTGATCCAAGGTCTCAGGACCGGGCGCCCTCAAGCGAACCATGGCACCACCGATCCTCCTGCTTTCCGGAATTGAGCTCGGTTTCGGCGGCACGCCGCTGCTGGCGGGCGCGAGCCTCTCGGTCGCGCCGGGCGAGCGGCTTTGTCTGGTCGGACGCAACGGGTCGGGCAAGTCGACGCTGCTGAAGATCGCCGCCGGCGTGGTCGATGCCGATGCCGGCGAACGTTTCGTGCAGCCGGGCACGACGCTGCGCTATTTGCCGCAGGAGCCCGATCTCTCCGGCTTCCGCACCGTGCATGCCTACGCCGAGGCCGGCCTCGCGCCCGGCGACGACGCGCATCGGGTGGCCTACCTGCTCGAACATCTCGGCCTCGATACTGAAGCCGATCCCGGCGTGCTGTCGGGCGGCGAAAAGCGCCGCGCCGCCTTGGCCCGCGCGCTGGCGCCGGAACCCGACATCCTGCTGCTCGACGAGCCGACCAACCATCTCGACCTGCCGGCCATCGAGTGGCTCGAACAGGAACTCCGCCAGAGCCGTTCCGCCCTGGTGCTGATCAGCCACGATCGGCGTTTCCTGGAGACGCTGTCGAAGGCGGTGACCTGGCTCGACCGCGGCAACACGCGGCGGCTCGACGCCGGCTTCGCCCGGTTCGAGGAATGGTGTGACGGCATCTTCGAGCAGGAGGAGACCGAGCGCCACAAGCTCGACCGCAAGATCATGCGCGAGACCCACTGGCTGCATCGCGGCGTCACCGCCCGGCGCAAACGCAACATGGGCCGCCTGCGCGCGTTGCAGACGTTGCGCCAGGAGCGCCGCGAACAGAGCCAGAAGACCGGCACCCTCACCATCACCCAAACCGAGGCGGCGGCGTCGGGCAAGCGGATGATCGAGGCCGAGGGGCTTTCGAAGAGCTACGGCGGCCGCGCTGTGGTCCGGGATTTCTCGACGCGTGTGCTGCGCGGCGACCGCATCGGCATCATCGGCCCGAACGGCGCCGGCAAGACGACGTTGCTCAACATGCTGACCGGCGCGCTCGCCCCCGACGCCGGCACGGTCAGGATCGGCGTCGGCGTCGAGCAGGCGACGCTGGAGCAATCGCGCGAATCGCTGGCGCCCAACGTCACCCTCAAGGACGCGCTCACCGGCGGCAGCGGCGACAGCGTCAACGTCGGCGGCGAGCTTCGCCACGTGATCGGCTACATGAAGGACTTCCTGTTCGCGCCGGAGCAGGCCGGCACCGCAATCTCGGCACTGTCCGGCGGCGAGCGCGGGCGTCTGATGCTGGCGCGCGCGCTGACCCGCCCAGCCAACCTGCTGGTGCTCGACGAGCCGACCAACGACCTCGACCTCGAAACCCTCGATCTGTTGCAGGAGATGCTCGCCGACTACGACGGCACCGTGCTCCTGGTCAGCCACGACCGCGACTTCCTCGACCGGGTGGTGACATCGGTCATTCACTTCGAGGGCGACGGCCGCTGGGTCGAATACGCCGGCGGCTACTCGGACATGACGGCGCAACGGAAATCCACCGAACCGGCGCCGGCCAAGCCCACCGCCAGGACCAAACCGGCCGCCAAGGCGGAAGCCGATACGGCGCCGAAGCGCCCGACCAAGCTCTCGTTCAAGGAAAAGCACGCGCTCGCCAAGCTGCCCGAGACCATCGCCAAGCTGGAAGCGGAGGTCGCGAAGCTGCGCGAACGACTCGCCGATCCCGGCCTCTACGGCCGCGACCGCAAGGCCTTCGAGACCGCGAGTGCGCGCTTCCAGGAAGCCGCCACCGAACTCGCGGCGGCCGAGGACGAGTGGCTCCGGCTGGAAGCGTTACGCGAGGAATTGGAAGGTGCCTGAGGCGGAACCGGCTCACTCGGCGGCGCAGACGTCGCGGTTCACGGCCGGGTGGTCGGGCTGTTGCAACCGGTTGAGCGGGATCAGGTCGTACTGGCCGTCCTTCTCGAACAGCGCCATGCCGTCGTTGTTGTCGCCGAAGGCGCGCGCCTGGCTCTTCGCCGTGCCGCGCGTCTTGGAACCGAACGGCACGCCGTCCGACCACATCGGGTCGCCCCACTTGGCGACGATCTGCCAGCGGAATCCCGCCGGCACCGTGACGGTGTCCTCGGCATTGGCGGCGACGGCGTCAAAGTCGAGCCGGCTAGCCGCTACCGCCGGCACGCGCGCCGCGAGCCATGCGGCGATGCCGAAGGCGGTGCCACCGGCGACGAAGGCGCGACGCGAGATGGCGCTTTCCGTCAGGGTTTCGAAATCGGTTGCGGTATGGGTGCGTGAACGCTTGCCGTGCATGGCGGGTTGCCTCCGGTGGAGCTTGGGGGGTTGCGGTCCACCGAGTTTGGACGACGATGTTTGCGCGGCGGTGTCAGCGCCGCGAACATTTGATGACACGGATCGGAAGTGCGGTAAATGGACTCAGTGGGCGGGCGCCGGGCCGGGGCTCGAGGCGCGCCCGCGCTGGCCGGGTCGGCCCTCCCAGAGGATTTCGTGGACGGTGAAGACGCCGGTCTGGATGATCGGCTCGATCAGGCCGATGCCGATGGACGCCGTCAGGTTCCCGGTCAGCGCGTAGGCGACGGCGGTGGCGACGGCGACGTGGGCGATGCCGTAGGTCAGTGTCTTCAGGGCTAGTCGCATGTCGTCCTCCATTCGGTGCTTCGTCGAGTGCGCCGTCCGGCGGCGGTTCCCTGGGGGAGAGGGCGGGGGGAGATCCCGCCGCCGGACGGTCGCGGGGGTTAGCTGATCAGCGAGCGCAGCATCCAGGCGGTCTTCTCGTGGACCTGCAGGCGCTGGGTCAGGAGATCGGCGGTCGGTTCGTCGGCGGCCGCGTCGGCGAGCGGAAACACGGCGCGCGCCGTGCGGGCGACCGTCTCCTGGTCCTTGACCAACTGGGCGATCATCTCCTTGGCTTTCGGCTGGCCAGTCTCCTCCTCGATCGAGGCGAGCTCGGCGAACTGGGCGTAGGAGCCGGGCGCGGCGACACCCAGCGCGCGGATGCGCTCGGCGATCTCGTCGACGGCGGTCGCCAGTTCCGTGTACTGCGTCTCGAACATCAGATGCAGCGAGTTGAACATCGGCCCGGTGACGTTCCAGTGGAAATTGTGGGTCTTGAGGTAGAGCGTGTAGGTGTCCGCGAGCAGGCGGGACAGGCCGTCCGCGATTTCGCGCCGCTGATCCTCGGGAATTCCGATATTTACGCCGATCTGGCCTGGATTGTCTGACATGGCCAACTCCTCTGTCT
>JAYNJY010000006.1:24420-28820 GCA_038110665.1 Rhodospirillaceae bacterium
GTGCTCCTCTATTTAGAAATGTTCTAAATCATCTTGAGCACAGTCTACGGCCGCGCGATAATTTTGTGAAATTATATAAAATTGCTATATTATTCGCATAAATCGAATAACTGCGAGCCGCCCGATGAAACTTCTGCCCAGCCTGAAACAGTTGGAATACCTGACCGCATTGGCGGAAACCGGCCATTTCGGCCATGCCGCGGCACGCTGCAACGTGACCCCGTCGACACTCAGCACCGGCATCCGCGAATTGGAGGGCGTGCTCGGCGTCACCCTGGCCGAACGCACCAAGCGCAAGGTGCTGATGACGCCGCTCGGCCGCGACATCGCGGGCCGGGCCGATGCGCTTTTGCGCGACGCCGAGGAGATCATGGCGCTCGCCCGGGTCGCGCAGGACCCGCTCGCCGGCGACATGCGCCTTGGCGTGATCCCGACCGTGGCGCCCTATCTGCTGCCGGACGTGCTGCCCCGCCTGCACAAAGCGTTTCCCGCGCTTCGGCTCTATCTGCGCGAGGACAAGACCGCCGAACTGCTTGAACGCCTGGGTGCCGGCGAGCTCGACGTCGCGCTGATCGCGCTGCCGTTCGAGACCGGCGAGCTGGTCGAGCGGCCGCTGTTCGACGATGCCTTCCTGTTCGCCTGCCCGGCCGGCCACCGGCTCGCCGGGCGCAAGCGGGTAACCGACGCCGACCTCGAAGGTGAGGCATTGCTGCTGCTCGAGGAAGGGCACTGCCTGCGCGGCCACGCGCTCGACGCCTGCCGGCTGGCGGCGCCGGAAACCCGCCACGAGTTCGAGGCGACCAGCTTGATAACCCTGGTGCAGATGGTGGCGGCCGGGCTCGGCGTGACGCTGCTGCCGAAGCTCGCCGTCGACGCCGGCATCGCCCAGGGCAGCTCGATCCGCGTCATCGCGCTGGCCGAGCCGGCCAAACGCCGCATCGGCCTGGTCTGGCGCAAGGCCTCGGCGCGCGCCGAAGCCTTCGAGCGGCTAGCCGAGATGTTCGCGGGCACGGTCCGACGGAAGGCCGCAGGTGCGTAAGGCTATCGGTGGCAGCGGCAGGCGTCGCGTCAATCCGGCTGCATCGGTCCGCGCGCGCGACGAAACACCATGAGTTCGCGGCCCTTGAACGAGTCCGCCAACCGGACCAGGCCCAGCCACTGTTGCTGACAGAAGCCGATGCCGTAGTTGCGCCCGGCCTCGACCTGGTCGCGAATGCCGGTTGGCGGGAAACTGTCCTCGATCCGGGCCGTCCTGAAGAGCAGGTCCCACCAAGGGAACAGCACGCCGAAATTGTGCCCGCCCATCTCGGCGTCCTCGAACTCGTGACCGATGCCGATCGCATGGTGCAAGCGGTGGAATCGCGGACTGACCAGGAGCCGCTCGCCGAGCCACCCCCAGGAGAGCCGCAGATTGGCATGCTGCAGGCTTTCCAACAGTTGCGTCAACGCCACCCAAACCAGGAACTGGCTCGGCTCGACGCCGATCAGGAGCGCAACGAAGCTCAAGACCATGGCGCGCAGGATGTCGTCGAGCAGATGGTTGCGGTTGTCGCTCCAGGCGTTCAGCTGGCGCTGCGAATGGTGCAGGGCGTGCAACGCCCAAAGCGGTGCGAACTGGTGTTGCGCCCGGTGATAGAAGTAGTCGACGGCGTCGAGCACGACCAGATAGATGAGGAAGCTGACCCAAGGCACGTCGGTAACGCCGAGCCAGACCTGGTCGATGCTCCAGGTCGGCACGCCGGCGATGCGCAGGGCGTTCAAGGCGCCCTGCACCGCCGACTCCAGGGTGAAGAAGAACACCACGCTGAACAGCCCGAGCCGGTGAATCAGCGTATAGATGATGTCGACCCGGATTTCCGCGTTCCAGTGCTGCTTTTCCGCCGGCCGCAAACGCTCGAGTGGTACGAACACCAGCGCGATGATCAGCACCTGGACCAGCCCCAAGCGAAACAAGTCCATGGCGTCGTAAGCCAATTCCAGACGATTGCCTAATCCTAAGTGGAACAGCACCGGCGCGATGAATTGGTCGAACATGGCGTCCTGCCACGCGTCCAGCCAAGCGAGCGGCACGTCGAGCCAGCTCATTGCGACGTCTCCGGCGGCTTCGTCGACGCCAGGTGCCGGCGCGTCCACTCGCGGTACTGCGGGTGGTTATCGAGGGTGTCGAAGCAGAAGCCCTTGGCCTGCAGCCCCTCGATCAGCGGCTTCAGCACGACCGGCGCCCACGGGTCCTTGCGCGACCAGATGCCGAGATGGGCGACCAGGATGTCGCCGGCGCGGATGTTGCGCAGCGCCTGTTGCAACAGGGCTTCGTTGGAGAACCGCTCGCTCGGCAGTTCGTCGCCCAGGAAGCCCGCCGGCGACCAGCCGACATGCGCGAAGCCGCAAGCGGCCGCCGCCGCGACCAGCGCCCTCGAGGTCTTGCCGCCCGGCGCGCGAAACAGCGGCAGCGGGTCCTGGCCGGTGACCGTGCGCAGCCGGTCCCGGGCGCGCTTGATTTCGGCGCAGTACCGGTCGCCGCCCCACTCCATGGTCCGGCCCTGCCTGGGGCCGGCGCTCGGCCGCACCTTGAAACGGCCACCCGGCAGGTCGGCGCGCCAATAGACATGGTCGAAGGTGTGCGAGCCGAACCGGTGGCCCTCCACCGCCCTGGCCTTCCACCAAGGCGCCCAATGATCGCCGAGCGAACCGTCTCCCTGCTGGGTGCGTTCGTTGGCGGCGAAGAAGGTGGCGCGGACGCCGGTCTCTTTCAGTATGCGCGCGATCAGGTCGGCGACGCCCATGTGGCCGGTGTCGAAGCTCAGGTAGACCGGCTTCTGGCACGAGGCCGGCGGCGGCTTGATCGGATCGTCGGCTTGGGCGGCAGCAACGGCCAAGCACGCTAGCACGGCGGCCAGGGCGAGGGACGCCCCGCCACGGCGGGGCCTCGCGTCAGTTCGGGCTCGCACGGTCCAGCGTGAAGATGCCATGTGGGGACTTACCGACCTTAACCTGCTTTTCGATCTTACCCGATTCCAAGTCTACGACGGTCATCCGGCCGATCCAGCGCGAAGAAACGAACAGTTTCTTGCCGTCGGCCGAGACCTCCATGCAGTCGGGCCCGCCCGGTCCCGGCAGTTTGCGCACGACCTTGAACGTCGTGTAGTCGATCTGGCTGATGGTATTGGAAACCCGGTTACTGACTAACACGTGGCGGCCGTCACCGAGCGCCCGGAAGGCATGCGCGCTTTCGCCGGTCAGAATCTGCCCGACCAGCGTGGCCGGGTTCTGGGTGATATCGTAGATCTGCACGTACTTGTCGCCGGTGAGCGCCACGAACAGGTGCTTGTCGCCCGGCGGGCCGAACACGTCGGCCGGCGAGCGGCCGACGCGGATGCGCCACTTGATCGCCTGCGTCGCCAGGTCGACCGCGACCAATTCATTGCTGTCCTGCATCGTCGCCCAGACGGTGGTGCTCTTACTGTCGATCCACATATGGCTCGGCGTGATGCTCGACGGGATGCGTTTGACCAGCATCGGGTTCTCGCCGTCCCATTTGTAGATATCGATGTGGTTCAACCGATTGGCCAGCGTGACCAGCCATTTCAGGTCGGGCGAGAACCGTAGATGATACGGATCCATGATCCTGTGAATCGTGCGCTGCACTTCCGCCGTCCGGGGGTCGACGAAGGTCAGCGAGTTGCCGGCCGCGTTCGCCACGATGACGGACTTCCTGTCCGGCGTCAGATAGAGGTGGTGCGGCTCCTTGCCGGCCGGGATCAGCACCCGGGGCTCCCAGGTGACGGGATCGATGACGCTGACGTTTGCGTCGAGGGAATTGAGCACGAACAGCGGCGCCTCGGCCTGAACCGGAGACCCGCAAAAAACGGCCAGCCACAGCGAAAGAAGCAAGCCGAAACGGTTACGCATGGGAATGAAAGACCTACAACAAATTCGGCCAATGTCGGCGCAAACCATAAGATGAACACGCGACTCCGTCAATTTGCATCGTCGGGTGCATCGTCGTCGCTCAACGGGAGGGAAATGGCGGAGAGGGAGGGATTCGAACCCTCGGTACCCGTAAAGGCACAACGGTTTTCGAGACCGCCCCGATCGACCACTCCGGCACCTCTCCGCAGGTCTAGATTTCGGTCGCGGACGGCGTGCCGTCCGAGCCGCGCGGAAAGTAAACGAAAGGCGCCGGCCCTGCAAGGCGATTGGGGCGGATTTCTTGAGCCTCCCGGGCCGTTGACAAGCCCCTTGAAATCGCTATATTGCCGACCTCGCAGCGAGGTGCCGCCCGGAAATGAGCGGGCAGCATCGTCGTAATGCGGCTTTTTTTGTTATTCGGAATTTCGAGGCGAACATGTTCGCAGTCATCAAAACGGGCGGCAAGCAGTACCGGGTTGCCAAGGACGACA
>JAYNJY010000007.1:0-14554 GCA_038110665.1 Rhodospirillaceae bacterium
GGGCAAGATGGTCGGGTACTATTTCTCCGATATCGGTCCGCTCAATCAGATCGTTCATATGTGGGGTTACGAGAGCATGGACGATCGCTGGGAACGGCGCAAAGCGCTTCAGGCGTCGCCCGAATGGCAGGCCTACGCCGTCAAGATGCGCCCGCTGGTCGATCACATCGAGAACAAGATTCTCGTCCCCGCCCCGTTCTTCAAGGTTCCCTGAACCCGGCGGCGGGAATGTCTTGGCCTCGGCCGGCAAAGATCGGATGATCCCGAAATGACCGATATTTCCAGCTTCGCCGGGTTGCGCTGCAGCCTGACCGGCCGACCGGAGCCGGGCGACGGCCCACTCAACCTCAGCGCCGAGGGCGCGCCCTTGTTCGCGCACTACGACCTGGAGAAGGCGGCGGCGACACTGCGTCGGGACGCCATGGCCGGCCGCACGCCTTCCATGTGGCGCTACCGCGAAGTGCTGCCGGTCGCGCGCGAGGCCGACATCGTCAGCCTCGGCGAGGGATTCTCGCCGCTATTGCCAGCACCGCGCCTCGCCGGCGAACTCGGTGTCGCCAAACTGTGGATCAAGGACGAAGGCCGCAATCCGACCGGCAGCTTCAAGGACCGCGGCATGTCGGTGGCGATCACCATGGCGAAGGCATTCGGCATCGAGCGGCTGGTGATGCCGACCGCCGGCAACGCCGGCGGTTCGGCGGCTGCCTATGCCGCCAGGGCCGGCCTGTACATCGACGTCTTCATGCCGCGCTCGGCGCCGCGCGCCAACCACATGGAGTGCCGGCGCTACGGTGCCGCGCTGACCGTCGTCGAGGGCTTCCTCGACGAGGCCGGCCGCCAGGCCGGCGCGTTCGGCAAGGAACACGGCGCCTTCGAGATTTCCACCTTCAAGGAGCCCTACAGGGTCGAGGGCAAGAAGACGATGGCCTACGAACTGGTCGAACAGTTCGACGGCCGGCTTCCCGACGTCATCGTCTATCCGACCGGCGGCGGCACCGGGCTGGTCGCCATGTGGAAGGCCTTCGACGAACTGCAGGCGCTGGGATGGATCGGCGCCGAACGGCCGCGCATGACCTCGGTCCAGGCCGAGGGCTGCGCGCCCATCGTCAAGGCCTTCGCCGACGGCGCGGAGACGGCGGAACACTGGACCGACGTCACCACCCGCGTTTCCGGCCTCTGCGCGCCGCGCGTTCTGGCCGACCGGTTGTGCCTGAAAGCGATCCGCGAAAGCGGCGGCACCGCCATCGCGGTCCCGGATCGGGAAATGTTCGCCTTCGTCGACTTGGCCGGCGGGCGCGAAGGATTTTCGATCTGTCCGGAGGGTGGCGCCTGCCTCGCCGCGCTGCATCAGTTGGTCAAGCAGGGCACCATCGGCGCCGACGAGCGCATCGTCGTCTTCAACACCGCCAACGCCAACAAGTACACCGACATCCTCGGCGCCTGACCGGCGGCTCTGGCGGGAGAGCGCGTTAGGGTATTTCCGACGTGGTCGATTGGGACGGGCGGCCTTCCCAGAAAATGACCTTGGCATGCAGGAACCGCACTGCCAAGTTGCCGGCGAGCCCCATGACGGCGAGCGAAAACACGACCGCGAGCATCAGCGCCATGTCGAGCTCGTTTTGCGCCGACTGCAGCATCGTGCCGAGGCCCTGCCGCGCGGCGACGAACTCGGCGACGATGGCGCCGATCAGGTCGGCGCCATGCTGGACGCCGATTTCGGCCTCTACGTGCGCGCTGGGCTGCATTGCGCGCCGTTGGTTCACGAGGACCGAGGCCTCGTCCCGCAACATGGTGCAGTGCGGTTCTCGCCCGGATATTTGACCGATGACGAGGACATCTCGGTCGCCTGCGAGGCGATCCAGGAAATGTCAGCTTACGCGAACAGGTAGATACGCCCTGGCGCATTTCCGAGTCCGAATTAATCCTGGATAATGGCCTGCGTTTGACCTTAAGAAGCTTCATCGCCCGTCCTGAATGGGCGCGAGGGAGGCCGATATGACCGGAAATCAGCCCAGCCGAATGACGGGCGCGCAAATCATCCTGAAAATGTTGGAACTGCACGGCGTGCGGCACGTGTTCGGCTTGCCCGGCGAGACCACCATCGGATGGTACAAGGACTGGTACAAGCACTCGAACATCACCTACGTGCTGACCCGCGACGAGCGGACCGCGTCCTACGCCGCCGAAGCCTATGCGAAGATTACCGGACGGCCTTGCGTCCTCGAGGCCCCCAGCCCCGGCGTCACCCATTGCACGCCGGGGATAACGGAAGCCTACCTGAGCTCGGTGCCGGTGATCTATTTCAGCTCCGACATACCGATCAATCACGACAAACGGCACGGCCTCACCGGCGTCGACCAGACCGCGCTCTACGCCAGCATCAGCAAGGAATCTTTCGTGCTGACGAACGCCAAGGAAATCCCGTTCATGCTGCGCCGCGCGTTCCGCGTCGCGACCTCGGGCCGACCGGCGCCGGTGCACATCCGCGTGCCGATCAACGTCTTCGGCGAGGAAGCCGAGGTCACCGACCTCTACGCCGAGGATATCTACGGCGAATACCCCGCGCACCGGCCGGTCGCCGACCACGGCAAGATCCGGGCGGCGATCGACGTGCTGCTGGCGGCCGAACGCCCGGTCATCGTCTGCGGCCAGGGCGCGCTGATCTCGAAGGCCTCGCGCGTGGTACTGGAGCTTGCCGAACTGCTGCAAATTCCCGTGGCGACGACAACGCCGGGCAAGGGCACAATTCCGGAAGATCACCCGCTCGCGCTCCGCGTGATCGGCGCGCGTGGCGGCATGGCCTACTCGAACGACTATGTGCTGAACGCCGATACCGCCTTCTTCATCGGTTCGAACACGGATTCCAGTTCGACCGATCACTGGAAACTCTACGGCGACCCCGCGACAAAGACGTTCCTGCATCTCGACATCGCCGAGGCCCACGTCGGCAACAACTTTCCGCTCAAGGTCGGACTCGTCGGCGACGCCCGCGCCAGCCTCGAATACATGATCGAACTCATCAAGGCAGAGCATCGCGGCATCGAGCGCGTCAAGATCGACCTCAACCCGATGAAGAAGACCGCCTTGGACGCCGTCTTCAACGCCAACATTCCGATGCCGAAGGGGACGATCTCCCCGGTCAAGTTGGTTCACGCGCTCGACCGGATGCTGCCCCCCGACGCCATCGTCACCGCCGAGCCGGGCGTCAGCGCGATCTATCCGTCCGCCCTGCTCAGCTTCAAGGAATCCGGCCGGCGCTACATCACCAACTATTCCATGGGCGCGCTCGGATACTCGGTCCCGGCCGGTCTCGGCGCGCTTTACGCCGGTAACGGCCCGGTGATTTCGTTCACCGGCGACGGCTCGCTCGGCTTCGTCATCGGCGATTTCGAAACCATCCGCCGGAGCGGCAGGAACATCACCATCATCCTGACCCGGAATGACACCTTCGGCTGGATCCGCGGCGAAGCGATCCTGCTCGACGAGGTCGACGAGCCTTGGTCGACCGACTTCAGCCCGGTCGATTACGTCAAGGTGGCCGAGGGTTTCGGCTTCACCACCGCGCGGATCACCGCCGACGATGAAATCGAAGCGACGTTGCGCGCGGCCATCGAAAACCCCGGCGCCAACTTCATCGAGGTGATGGTCCCGTCGCAGGACAAGATCGTGCCGTTCGTGCCGTCATGGGTGCGCGCGGCGAAGGAAAAGAACCTGCCGTATTTTTACTGAGGCGTTTCGCGCAGTCGGCGTTAATTCAATTCCGGGCGCGGCGGCGCGGGCGTGTCCTGTGGCTCGGCCATCGGCGTGAGCAGGCTGGGCACGGCGTCCACCATCCGCCTGAATACGCAAATCAGGCTCGGCACCTTCTGACCGGCCTCACGCCGGCAGAAGGTTGCTTCCAACGTCAACGGCTCGAAGCCGGTCTCGCGCGCAAGGCGCTTTAGGTAGGCAGGGCTGTGGGAATAGCGGCATTCGGCGCCGAGCTCAAAATCGTCGGCGTCGGTCTGTTGAACGGAAAATGCGAAAAGGCCGTCAGGCTGGAGCGCGGGCTTGAGCGCGCGGAACAGCGGCGCCAGATCGCCGATGTAGACCAACACATCGGCGGCGATGACAAGGTCGTAGGCCGCGCCACCGCCGATCAAGGCTACTACGATCTCGCCTTCGCGCAGTTCATTGTAGATCGTCTTGCGGTTCGCTTCCGCGATCATGCCGGGCGAGAGATCGATGCCGGCGAGCCATGCGGCGCGGTCTCGAAACACCTCGCCGGCGAGCCCCGTGCCGCAGCCGAGATCGAGGATGCGTTCGCCGGTTACGGGTGCGGCACGAAGCCGCTCGACGGCTTCGCGCAGTTGGAACGGCGCGCGGTAGTCGAGGTCGCCCAGGAGCGCGCTTTCGAAGCGGGTCGCGTACTGGTCGAACAGCGTCTTTACGTAGGCCTCAGGCAAGGTCGGCGGCACTGGCAGGCCGCCAAGGAGCGCGAGCCGGACTTCGGCGCCCATGTCGTCGCTGGCGGCGAGGCGGAGGTAGGCAGTGAAATGATCGATGGCCTCGGCTGCCCGCCCGGCTTTCTCCAACACATTGGCGAAGGCGAAGTGGGCTTCGTCCCAATCGGGCGCAAGCGCCAGCGTCTCCTCGAACAGCGAGACGGCGGCCTCGAGATCGCCGCGTTCCTCCAGCATGAGGGCGAACTCCAGGCGCTTCTGGGCACGAAGATCGTCGGCCTGCACGGGGGTTTAAGTCCGTCCTGATGATGGTTGGCCGCCGGGATATAAGCCAACCGGCAAAAAACGCAAGTGGTGTCGCGGGCGGGTGGGGCGGATCAGCTCATGCTGCCCGGATAATCGGCCCAGATGCTCGGTTCCAAGTGCAAATGCGCTTCCTCCGGGTAGGTTTCCGTCCAGTAGGCGGCGAGTTCCGCGCCGGTCGGGTTCCAGAGCCCGGGCACGTCTGCGAGGCGGCCCAGGAAATCCTCCAACAGCTTGATCCGGTTGCACCAGCCGATGGCATAGGGGTGCAGCGTCATGTTGAAGTGCCGCCCGCGCTTCAATTGCGCGTCGAACTCGGCGTTCCAGTTGGCGAACAGGCTGTCGGCGTGTTCGAGCCCGGTGCCGTTCTTCGGGAACATCAGAAAGAACTGGTCGTCGAAATGATAGTAGTAGGGCAGCGCCAGCAACGAACGCCGCTTCTCGAAATCGCTCACCCAGTAGTGCGGAATGTCGTCGGCGAGGCCGGTGCCGAAATAGGCATAACCGGCGTCGATCAGGAGATCGATAGTGTTCGCGCTGACGGTGCCGACCGAGAACGGGTCGTTCTGGCGCGGCTGCGAGAACCACCCCATCGGCCGCTCGCCGATGGCGTCGGCCAGGATGTCGGTCGCCAGCCGGATCCGGCTTTCCTCTTCCGCACGGTCGAGCTTGCCGACGTCCTCGTGCTTGAGCCCGGCCGCGGCGATCTCGTGGCCGTCCGAGCTGAGCGCAGCGATGGTATCGGCCAGGATGCCGGCCATGGCCGCCGGCACCAATACGGTAGCCCGGATGCCGAACCGCTTCAACGTGGCGCGCAGCAAATCGGTGCCTTCGTTCATGCCAAAGACCGCGATCGAGTTGGTCAGGTCTGCGGCCTTCACGCCGTCCGGCCCCTTGGCCAGGCTGAGGTCGACGTTGACGTTGACGCAGCAGCGCTTTCCCTCGGGCCAACGCACTTGGTCGTCGGCCAAGCCAACCTCGTCGGAGATGGTGTATCCCTGCTTCCACGGCATGGCTCAGCCCTCCCCGCTCGCGCTCGGCGGATGGGCGTCTAGGCAATGCAGCGCCACCGCCTCGCAGGTCGGGAACCAGACGCCTGGCTTGGTCTTCATGCGCGCGATCAGCTTGTCCAGCATCTCGATCCTGAGCGCGCGACCCGAAACGAACGGATGCAGGCAGATGTTGAGATAGCCGCCCTGGGCGTATTGCCACTCGAAGGCCGACCACCAAAGCTCCAAGACCCGGCCGGGCTCGGTAATGCGCTGGGCCTCGTTGGAACTGCCCTGCCAGGCGAAGGAGAAGAACATGGCGTCGTCGATGGCGTAGTGAAACGGCAGGTTGAGCATCTTGGTCCCGCCGCTCTTGTCGGCGATGTAGTGCGGCAGGTGATGCGCCGAACCGTGCGACGAATAGACGTAGCCGGCATCCGCCAGTAACGCCACGTCATGGCGGCTCCTCGACCCGGTCGGCGCCCGGCCGACCAGCTTGGTCAGCGCCGCCGTCGACTTGGCGATGTGGTCACGCTCGAGGTCGGGTTTCTTCGGCACGCGGTGTTCCCACATGTGGTCGGCGATCTCGTGGCCGGAGCGGTGCGCGGCCAGAACCGCCTTGGGATAAAGCTCGCAAATGCGGCCGGGCGTGAAGAAGGTCGCCTTGACGCCATGGCCGTCGAACAACTCGATCAGCCGCCACATGCCGACGCGGCCGCCGAACTCGCCGCGGGCGAACTGCATCGGCGTCTCGCCGAGCACCCGCCGGAGCAGCATGGCGTCGAAATCGCAGGTGAAGTTGACAGCGAGCTTGTGTCCGTCCGGCCACTCGAGGCCAGAAATGAACTCGTGCCTGCCGTCGTAGGCGCCGGCCTCGGCTTCGAGCCCGGCGAACTCGTCCAACAGCGCGGCGGCGTCGGTCATCCGCTTGCCCCCTTCAGCCGACGACGACAGCATCGACGTTGCCGTGGATCCAGCGCGCCAGTGCCGTCATCCGCGCATCCTCCTCGCGCTGGCCCAAGACCTGCAGTCCGACCGGCATGCCGCCGACCGCCATCATCGGCACCGTGACGACCGGCGCGCCGATCAGCGAACTCGGGTAATTGAAGACGGCGTCGCCGGTCGGGCGGTTGGCCAGCAGCTGGCCGGGAACGTCGCCGGACCAGATCGGCGCCGGGCCGGGACAGGACAGCGTGATCATGGCGTCGGCCAAGGGCGCAAGGGTGCGGTACGCGATCCGCGCGACCTCGCGCGCCGCAACCAAAGCGCGGTAGTCGTCCGGCGTCATCGCCTCCGCATTGGCAAGCGTCGCCTGGGTGCGCGCGCTGATGCCGTCCGGATAGCGGTCGAGGAAGTTGCGCTGGTACCAGCGGTTCTCCCAGGCGGTGATCATGCCGCAAACCCGCGTGGCGTCGGCGATGCTCGCCTCCATGTTCTCGATCCACGGATGGTCGGCACGCCTGAGCAGCGTGACGCCGGCGCGTTCCAGGTTTTCGAGCAGTTCCCCGAAAGCGGCGACGGTGGCGGCGTCGAGGCGCGACCAGCCTTCGGTCTCAAGCACGATCAGGCGTTCGGGCCGGACCGGCTGCGGCGTCGTCATCGGCCCGATCACGCCCGGACACCCCGGGTCGCCGCCGATCCGCGACGCGATCTCGATGGCGACCTGCCACATGTCCTCGATCGAGGCGGCGTGCGGCCCATGCGTGCTCATGGAAGTCACCTGGCGCTCGCCGCGATGGATGCCACCCTGGCTCGGCTTCAAGGCGAAGTTGCCGCAGAACGCCGCCGGGCGAATGATCGAACCGCCGACCTGGGTGCCGATCGCCGCCGGCATCATCAGGGCGCCGACCGCCGCCGCCGAGCCCGACGAAGAACCGCCGGCGGTGCGCTTGGGATCGAACGGGTTGGTGGTCGGGCCGGGATGGTTGCCGCCGAGCTCGGCCGTCACCGTCTTGCCGAAGATCACCGCGCCGGCCTGGCGCAGCGCCCAGACGGCAGAGTTGTCGTTCTTCGGGAAATTGCCCTCGAAGGCGGCACAGCCGAGCTGCGTCGGCATGTCCTTGGTCTCGAGCAAATCCTTGATGCCGACCGGCATGCCGTCGATGGCGGAAAGCGGCTTGCCCTGCTTCCAGCGCTTGGCGCTGGCCTTGGCGGCGGCGCGTGCGATCCCTTCGTCGAGGAAGGCGAAGGCCTTGACCACCGGTTCGCGCGCGCGGACGGCGTCGAGGCAGCGCTCCAGATAGGCGACCGGGTCGTCTGAGCCGGCGGCGAAGGCCTTGGCGGCATCGAAAAAGGTGCGGCCCTTGAAGGTTCTTGGGTCGTAGGCGGCTGTTCGCGCGTCCATAGTTGCGGCTCCCTGTATTCTACGCCGGCGCTAGTCGGCGCCGTTGCGGCCCCATTATTGTGGCGAGCGCGGTTGGCGTTGCAAGAGCCATGATCCGCGCTTGCGGCTGGGCCGATTTGGGATAGGCTCAAGCCATGGCCAACATCTTCGATGCCAGCCTGTTCAAGCCGCCCGGCACCTTCATGGGCGTCGACTACGGCCACGAGCTTTCGGGCCGCGGCGCCGCCGTGCTCGGCATCCCCTACGACAACGGCGCGCATCCGAGCCGCGTCGGCGCCCGCGAGGGCCCGCGCGCCATCCGCGATGCGTCCCGCCTGATCCGCCGCTTCCGCCCGCCCGATGCCGATTTCGACCCGCTCGAAAAGCTCCGCCTGATCGACTGCGGCGACGTGCGACTGGTGCCAAGCGTCCTGGACGAGGCCGAGGCGGCGATCGAACGCGCCATATCCTCGATCGCCGGCGAAGGCTGCGTGCCGGTCAGCATGGGCGGCGACGGCTCCGTCACGCTCGGGCAGTTGCGCGCCATCGCCAAGCTGCACCCAAAACTCGCGGTGCTGCACGTCGACTCGCATACCGACGCCAACCCGGGCGAGGACCGCACCAAGGCGACCGGTAACACCTTCGTCCGCGCCGCCCGCGAGAACCTCATCGACGTCGCCGCCTCCGCCCACGTCGGCATGCGCGGCACCTTCTACGGCCCCGGCATCTTCGAGAAGGCGACCGGGCTCGGCTACGGCCTGATCCGCTACGACGAGATGCGCCAGCGCGGCGTCGAAGCCATCGCCGCTGAACTGATAAAACGCCTCGCCGGCTACAAGGTCTATCTCTGCTGGGACATGGATTTCTTCGACCCGTCCTGCGCGCCCGGCGTCTGCGCACCGATCCCGGGCGGCCCCGGCGCCGAAGAGGGGTTGCGCTTCCTGCGCGCGCTCGAAGGCCTCGACATCGTCGCCTGCGACATCAACACCGTGAGCCCGCCGCACGACGTGCAGAACATCACCGCGCAACTGGCGGCGCAGGTGATGTACGATTGCCTGGTGCTGTTGTGCCGCCGGCCCGGCGCCGGTTAGACTCGACCCTCCAACCCGATCAACCCGAACCTGGAACCGCCAACATGACCGACTCCTTGACTACCGAACCCCGCCGCGAGTTCCACACGCTGTTCGACGCGCCGCTGGTGCTCAACCTCGACAGCTTGTCCCAAATCGGCGCCCACGTCGGCATCCTCGGCCTGCCTTTCGGCGCGCCCTACTCCAAGGAAGACGTCACCAACGACCAGTCGAACGCGCCGACCGCCATCCGCCGCGCCTGGCAGCGCGCGTTGCGCGGCCTCGAACGCTGGGACTTCGACTTGGGCGGGCCGCTCTTGGACGGCAAGGACATCAAGGTCGTCGATTGCGGCGACGTGCCCGGCGACGCCTACGCGCCCATGAGCCACTACGCCCTCGCCGAGGCCGCGGCGCGGAAGATTTTGGGTGCGGGCTGCATGCTGATCTCGCTCGGCGGCGACCACGGCGTGCCGATCCCGGTGTTCCGCGCGCTTTCGTCCGCGAAGGACCTGAAAGGCCCGGTGACGCTGGTGCATGTGGACGCGCATTTGGACTGGCGCCACGACGTCAACGGCGTCACCGAGGGACTATCGAGCCCGATCCGACGGGCCTCCGAGATTGATCACATCGGCGAGATCTTCCAGATCGGGCTGCGCTCGGCGGGTAGCGCCCGGCCGGAGGAGGTTGAGGCGGCGCTCGCCTACGGCTCTAACCTGATCACCGATGTCGAGTTGCAGGACATCGGCATGAAGGCGGTGCTGGAGCGCATCCCCGCCGGCGGCACCTCTTATTTGACCGTCGACGCCGACGGCATGGACCCGACCATCGCGCCGGCAGTGGCCGGCCCGGCGCCGGGCGGCGTCACCTATCCGCAGATGCGCACGCTGATCCACGGCCTCGTCGACAAGGGCCGCGTGCTCGGCATGGACATCGTCGAGATCACGCCGAAACGCGACCTCAACGCCATCACCTGCGTCACCGCCTGCCGGCTGATCTGCAACCTGATCGGCAAGGGCGTGCGCGCCGGCTATTTCGACTGAGGCCGCTTCGCGTGGGTTATCCTGTGGCTGACACCATCGGCGGGTTGACCGCTGCGTTCGCTATCGCCGCGGCCTTGGCGAACCGTGCCGATGATCGGGGATGCTTCATCGACGTCTCCATGCTGGAGGCGGTTATGTCGACGATGGGGTGGCTGATTTCAAACTATTTGATGGCGGGAACTGTGCCCGTGCCATTGGGAAATGATAACTTTTCGGCAAGCCCTTCCGGCACTTTCCGGACCGGCGACGGATTGATCAACATCGCAGCCAACAAGCAAGAGCAGTTCGAGGCTGTCTGCGACGTTATCGGCAGACCGGATTTAAAAACCAATTCTCGTTTTGCCGAGCGCCAGGCTCGACTTGAGAACCGCGCAGCGCTGACGACGGAACTGGAACAAGCTATGCAGACTAAGTCTGCTGCCAAATGGCGACGGGAGATGAACGCTGTTGGCGTGCCGGCAGGTAGGGTTCTCTCCGTTCCGGATGCCGTCGAACACCCCCAAATCGCGGGCCGCGGCATGATTGGCGTGTTTGAAAAGGCACCTGGCGTCGGACGCGATATGGCGTTTGCCCGCCCCGGCATCAAGCTGGACGGCGCGCCGCTAAAGACGGAGACACCACCCCCAGGCCTCGGCGAGCACACCGACGAAATCCTGGCCGAGATCGGCTACACTGAAATTGAGATCAGTGCGTTGCGAACTGAGAAGGCGGTGTGAACAATAGGATCTGTTTGCGTGGTTCAGATGACGAAGAAGTCGAATTAGAGCATTCCCATTCTATCTTCCATCGGTACCAGTTTTGTATAGCTCAGTTGAATAGGGTAGCTAATCGTCAAACCTGTATCTGTCTCTGAATACGTATGATGGTCTTGATCAGTATAAAATCCGAGATGTTTAAACGGACCGAAGCTCGTCAATGAGACTTATAATTGCCACGCCAAGTCCCTTTGCCCGTAAAGTCCGGGTCGTTTTACGCGAAAAAAATCTGGCCTGCGAGGAGCAGGTGGATTTGCCCTGGAACCCGGGCACCGTTGCCGCCCAGCTGAATCCGCTCGGCAAGGTGCCTATCCTGATGCTTGATGACCAGACAGTTATTCATGACAGCAGCATCATCGCTGAATACCTTGAAATGCTGGCGCCGGAGCCAGCTCTCATTCCCAGCGACCCAATGCGGCGCCTGAACGTTCGTCAGATCGAGACTCTCGCCGACGGCATTTGTGATGCGGTCGTACTGATGGTTCTGGAGCAGCATCGTCCAGCAGCGCTGCAAAGCGGTGATTGGATTGCCCGCCAGCGAATAAAGGTTGAAAACGGTGTCACAGCCTTGAGCAAACGGTTGGGCGATGCTGAGCACTTCGATGGAATGGAGTTGAGCCTCGCCGATATCGCCGTGGCCTGTGCACTGCGTTATCTGGACCTACGATTGCCGAATTTCAAGTGGCGCGGAAATGTCACCAACCTGGAGGCATTTAGCTCCATCATGGAGGCACGCTCATCTTTCAGGGAGACCGTGCCGTCAACGCAGGAGATTACGACGGTCAATTAACTGCTCCTGTCCCTACCAAAAACTCCATCCGTTGATCCAGGCTTGACCGAATGACCGATCAGGTGACGATTGCCGGATCATGCTCGACGTGTTCAGAACCATCATTTGGTGTATTTTTCGGCGGTTCGTCCACGGCCTGGCGACCGAAGAGGATATTGCGGCCCTTCGCCGCCAAGTCACGGCGATGCGACGACAGGTGGTTGGCCGGCCAAGCCTAACAGCCTGGGACCGGATGTTCTTCGCGGCGATTTACGAGGTGAATCCGCGCTCTCTTGTGAACATGCTGATCGTGAAGCCAGAAACCGTGATCCGCTGGCATCGAGCCGGATTTAGCTTGTTCTGGAGGATGAAGAGCCGAACTGCCATTGGGCGGCCGAAAGTACCGGCAGAGATGCGTAAGCTGATCCGGGAAATGAGCAACGACAATCCATTTTGGGGCGCGCCGCGCATCCACGGGGAATTGCTAAAGATCGGCATCGATATTTCGCAATCGACAGTCGCCAAATACATGGTGAGGCGCTGCGGACCGACATCCCAAGGCTGGCGGACATTCCTTCGGAACCATGCCGATAGCATTGCTGCCATCGACCTGTTTGTCGTCCCGACACTGGGTTTCAAGTTACTATTTGGCCTCGTCATTTTGGATCACGGTCGTCGGAAGATCGTTCATGTGGGTGCGACGTATCATCCAACGGCGGAATGGATATCGCGGCAGATCGTCGAAGCGTATCCGTGGGATGACGCGCCTGAATATTTCATCCGCGACAGGGATTCGTCGTATGGAGACGTCTATCAGAAGCGTGTAGTCGCGATGGGCATCAGGGATCGACCTGTTGCCCCTAGATCGCCGTGGCAAAATGGATATATGGAGCGGGTCATCGGATCCATCCGGCGGGAGTTGCTCGACCATACTGTTATATTGAGCGACCGGCATCTGCGGAACCTGCTGCGCCGATACGCCGAATACTACAACGGCTACCGGACGCACCTCGGTCTGGCGAAAGATACCCCATTAGGTCGGGCCGTCCAGGCCGTTGGGCGGATTTTAGCTTTGCCGCAAATGGGCGGTCTGCATCACGCCTACGTTCGGACCTAATTTTTGGTGGGGACAGGCGAGAAAGATCATCCAGAACGGACATTCCGATTGCGCATTCGACGCTTTGGATTTTCCAAGAATCCCGGTTCCGTTTTACCGGGGCGAACCCTGGTTCCTGCCGATCGTCGGTGAGTATTTCCGCCACCTCGACTGGCGAGATCGCCGCGCCTAGCCCCCTGGGCGTTGTGTTCCGAAGGGCAACACAGACGCGATATCGGCGAGCACTGCATCGAGTTCATTGCGCAGTTCCGCGACGAACGCACGGGCAAGCCTAGACAACGGTTTGTGGGTCGGTGTCAGGATCGCGAACGGATAGGGAACGATCGGTCGGATCGGCACGAAGGCAATCGCGGTGGGGTTCTGATGAGTATTTTTGTAGATCCAAGCGCTCAACGGGCTGAACACGCCGTAGGCAATTCCGTTGGCGACCAGGCTGTATTGAGCCGCCGCATTTTGAAATTCGAACTGGTTGTTCAAGTTCGCACCTGCCTCGACAAAAATCTCTTTCATTCGCTTCGCGATGAAATGTTCCGGCCGGTAGGTGCAGCAGGGCATGCCGTCCAATTCGGATGGCGTGACATAAGCGCGTCCCGTAAGTGGTGAGTTGGCCGGAAGAGCGCAGACGCATTCGACCTCATTCCGTTCCGAATTGACCAGGTCGGAGCCCGGGCTCTTTTCCGCCAGACCGACATCAAACTGCTGAGAGGCGACGTGTTCATAGACCTCTGGAGAGCTCGCCGAAAAAACTAGAAATCGAGTGTTCGGATAGGTGACAACGAAGCGCGATATCAGTCGCGGCACAAAGAACTCGGCAAGTATCGGCATCGACACGATATGAAGTTGATCGGCGACCACCCCTCCGGAGCTCTTCATGGACCGCTCAAGGGCGCCCATCTTACGCAAAATCTCGATGGATTCGGCCATCAAGTAATGCGCTTCCGGCACCGGATGCAATCGCCCGTTCTTGCGTTCGAACAATGCGTATCCGATTTCCTGTTCGAGGCCGGCGATGCACGCGCTGATTGCCGGTTGCGTCCGGCGCAGGTTGCGCGCCGCCTTGGTCACCGAGTTCGTTCGCATCACCTCGCGAAAAACTTCCAAATGCCGGAGATTCATTTGGTCGGACCTCCACGATTATAGACATAAGGTAATCTTATAGATATAGAATAATTAATAATTTGAAACAATGAATTATCTGACGGAACATGATTTCTAGTGCGGAGGCGGGGTGTACGAAACGCGACACCTCGGCAAAGGTCTACTTGCTCGTCGCGATGCGACATCTGTTCGCATACGCGGTTTCACCGGACCTCGCGATCTGAAGAACGTTTTGGCGATACGCATCCCGCTCAACGTGCGCTTCGCCGAGCCTTCAGAGTGAAGTTGGAGTGCAAAATTAACAAAGAGGAGGAATAGCATGAAGTTTCGTATCAAACTTTTGACGGCGGCAGTAGCCGGGTTTGTCGCCCTCGGCGGCGGCGCGCATGCCCAGGAGATGAAATTCTGGCGCATCGGGACCGGCGGTGCCGGCGGAACCTACTTCCCCATCGGCGGTCTGATTGCCAACGCGATCTCTAATCCACCGGGTTCGCGGCCTTGTGACAAGGGCGGTAGCTGCGGCGTGCCGGGTCTCGTCGCCATTGCCGTCTCGACCAACGCCTCGGTGGCCAACATGAACGCTATTCATGCCGGACAACTCGACGCAGGTCTCGCCGGCGCGCAAAGCGTCGCGCAGGGTTACAATGG
>JAYNJY010000007.1:14564-28272 GCA_038110665.1 Rhodospirillaceae bacterium
CAATGGCGAAGGCAAGTTCGCCGGCAAGAAAAAAGACAAAGTCCGAGTTATCGCCAATCTCTATCCTGAAGACATGCACCTGGTCCTGAAAAAGGGCCTTAAGCTAAACAGCTTGAAGGATCTGAACGGCAAGAAAGTTGGTGTTGCCGCCGCCGGTTCCGGAACGCAGGTCTCCGTGCGCATGATCCTCAAACACTACGGCATTAAGGCAGAGGAGCACGAGTTGAACGTTGGGCAAAGCAAGCAACGCCTTGCCGACGGTCAGCTTGACGCCTTCTTCTACGCCGCGGGCACGCCGCTGGCTGCGCTAGTTGAACTGGGTGCGACAAAAGGGTTCGATCTCTACAAATTTACCAAAGCAGAACAAAAGGCAATCAACGGGATCATTCCGTACTACGTTGAATCCATGATCCCGGCCGGCACCTATGAGAATATCAAACACGACGTGCCGACGGTTGCCGTAAATGGTCAGTTGGTGACCAATGTCGATCAGCCAACGGACTTGGTTTACAACATCACCAAGGCGTTGTGGAACAAGAATACGCGCAAGCTTCTCGACAAGGGGCATCCGAAGGGCAAGGTGATTCGTCAAGAAACAGCGCTCAAAGGTGTCCTGATCCCGCTGCATCCGGGTGCCGAGAAATACTACAAAGAAGTAGGCATGATTAAGTAAGCATATCAGGCCAAAGGCGGCGGCGCCCTGCCGCCGCCACCCCCGCTAATTTGAGTCGTTTGATCGGTGATTCCTGAACCGTCGGAACGGAGAAGGACATGGAAGAGTTCGACGTCAAAAAAGTCGAGGAATTGGAGCAAAAGTACGATTCCGGCTTACACACAAGGGCGCTCGGTCCAAGACTGATCCAGTTCACCTTTGTCTTTTCGGTCATCTTCGCGGCTTACCATTACATTACTGCCGGCATTGGCGTGCCCGTCGACTACTTGCACATGGGCATACACATGTCGGGGGTCATCCTGCTCGTTTTCATCGGCTATCCGATCATCAGGGGCGACCAAGCGTGGGAGATGCATCCGAACACCTGGTGGCGCTACGCCAATGTGCCGCTCTGGGATTGGCTCCTGATCGCGGCGGGCATCGCCGCGTCGCTGTACATTGGCCTTACCTGGTACGCCGTTGATATCCATATTTTCGGTTATCACTTCCAGTTGCCGGATCAGGTGTTGCGCCAGGGAAATCCGTTCACCATCGATGTCGTGTTCGGAACCATCCTGATCGTTGTGCTGCTCGAAGCCGTGCGTCGAACGTTGGGCATTATCGTGCCGGTTATCATCATCCTCTTCACGATCTTCGCCGTTTTCGGGAAATATATGCCTATCCAGGTGCTCAAGCACCCGGGCATCAACTGGGCTCAGTACATCAACAACATGTATTTTCCCGCAGAGGGCATTTACGGCGTCACGTTGTGGATCGTGTCCACCGTGGTCTTTCATTTCGTCCTTTTCGGCGTCCTCGCACAGCGCATGGGGCTTGGCCAATTCTTTGTCGACATCGCCACTGTCGTCGCCGGCCGCTACACTGGTGGTTTAGCCAAAGTCAGCGTCGTCTCGTCAGCTTTTTTCGGCACCATTTCAGGTTCCTCGATCGCCAACACAGTGTCGACCGGTTCGCTCACCATCCCAAACATGAAGCGGATGGGTTATCCGCCCCATCTGGCGGGCGCCGTGGAGGCCGCAGCCAGTGCGGGCGGTCAGATCACACCGCCGATCATGGGCGCGGCCGCGTTTGTCATGGCCGAGTTCCTAGAGGTACCCTACACCACCATCGTGATTGCCGCCATTATGCCGGCCGCCATGCATTACATCGCGGTCCTAGCGATCGTTCACTTTCAGGCGAAGCGACTTGGCCTCAAGGGCGTTCCAAAAGAGGAGATCCCAAACATCTGGAAGATTCTCAAGAGAGGCTGGCCGACGGCGGTACCTTTACTCGTATTGATTTACGTTCTGTTCAGCGGTTTCTCCCCGCACATGGCGGCCTTTTGGGGCATCACTACGGCGATAGCCGTCGGCATCCTGAACCCGATGCATCGCATTACATTGCGCGATATATTCGACGGCTGCGTCATGGGAGTGAAATACGCATTGGCTGTGGGCGCTGTCTGTGCCGCGATCGGTATTGTCGTCGGCGTAGTGAATAGCACCGGCCTGGGCTTCCGCCTCGGCTTCATGGTTACCAACAGCGCCGCGACCATGGCCGAGAATCTGATGTCGCTGTTGTCATGGGTCCCATTCCTCCAATTCGAACTGATGGATGTCACTCTGTTTCTGTCGTTGGTACTGATCGGGGTCACCTGCATCCTCATGGGCGCCGGATTGCCGACCACCGCCCTCTACATTATGCTCGCCACCGTTGCCCAGCCCGCGCTCAGCAAGCTCGGTGTGCCGCCTCTCGCCTCGCATCTCTTCGTGCTGTACTACGGCGTAATCTCAGAAATCACGCCGCCGGTCTGCGCGTCCGCCTATGCCGCGGCGGGTATCGCCGGCGCCAATCCGTTCAAGACCGGTGTCACCGCATTCACGCTTGGTATTGGTAAGTTGATCGTACCCATGGTGTTCGTCTATTCACCGGCCATGCTGATCGTGCTGCCGGAGTATTTCACTTGGGGCACGTTTTTGGAGACCTCCGTGACCTGCGGGTTTGGTGTCTTCATGCTGGCAATCGCGGTCAGCGGTTACTGCGTTGCGCCCATGCCGGCACTGTTTCGAACCCTGGCCACTTTCGCCGGCCTACTCATGGTCGCACCAGGCCTTAAAACGGATCTATGGGCGTTGGCCTTTGTCACGCCGATCGTGCTGCAGCAGGTCATCGGCCGGCGGCGGACGCAGGCCGCCGAAGCAAGCATGGCTTGATCGACGGAGCGCACTTCATGTCCCATCGCTGGTCGACCGATGCTCTCGCCGAGAGGTGTGTCACGCTCGAGCCGACGCCGTCGCGGCGGCGGCGGCCGGCATTGTCGAGGACGGCCCGGAGCGATTATTTCGGGAGTTGGCCGGTGCGCCCAGCCCGGTTTTGGAAATTGTCGGAGCGGTAAGGAATGGGTGAGCGGGTTGTCATCGTCGGGGCGGGGATCGTCGGAACCTGTACGGCGTTGTCGTTATTGGAGAAGGGATTGGCGGTCGAACTGATCGACCGGGATCCGCCCGCAGAGGGCGCCAGTCACGGCAATGCCGGCGTGATTTCGCCCTGGACCTGTGTACCGCAGTCCCTGCCGGGGCTGTGGAAAAATGTTCCGAAATGGCTGCTCGACCCAGAAGGGCCGCTGACCGTGAGATGGCGCTATCTTCCCCGGTTTTTACCCTGGGCTCTAAAATTCCTGCATGCCGCCGACCCGGCCGGCCTTTCGTCCATCGCTGACGCCATGTTCCAGCTCAATCGGCCGAACGTCGATCTCTATCGCCGCCATTTGGACGGCACGGGCCACGAAAACCTGGTCGTCGACTCGTATTACGTTCACGCCTTTCGCGAACCCGCCGCCGCTGACCTCAAACAACTGGCTTGGCGCCTGCGCGAAGAACGGGGGGTGCCGTTGGAAGTGGTCGGCGCCGGCCCGTTACACGAGATCGAGCCGGCGCTTTCCCCCGCCTACAAGGCGGCTGTCCTGATGAAGGGCCAAGGCCGTGCCATGGATCCGGGAGCCGTCGGCAAGGCATTGTGCGCCAAGGCGCTCGCAATGGGCGCGACCGAACGTCGTGCCGCCGTTCTGGCCGTACATCCGGCGACGAACGGCGGTTGGGTGGTGACCACCAATGCCGGAGATGTCGTCGCCGACAAGGTTGTGATTGCCGCCGGCGTTTGGTCGGCGCGGCTCTTGGCGCCTCTTGGATTCGAAATTCCTCTGGAGGCGGAACGCGGCTATCACATGATTTTCCGCGACCCCGGCATCACTTTGAACAACTCGATCATGGACACCGAGGGCAAGTTCGTCGCCAGCTCCATGAACACCGGCGTGCGCTGCGCGGGTACCGCTGAATTCGCCGGCATCGATGCCGCCCCGAATTATCGACGCTCGCAGGTGTTCGTTCGGCTCGCCAAACGCTTGTTTCCGGATATCAATACCGAATCTCAAGTCGAGTGGATGGGGCGACGGCCGTCGTTTCCCGACAGCCTGCCGTGTCTGGGGGAGATCCCGGGCTATCGCGGTCTCTACGCCGCGTTTGGACACAGTCACTACGGCTTCGGCATGGCGCCGAACACCGGGCGCGTCGTCGCCGAACTCGTCAGCGGCGGCAAACCCAACATCCCCATGGAACCCTACAGCATCACTCGGTTTAAATGACCACGTCCTTCGACGCCATTGTTGTCGGCGGCGGCCTGTTGGGTTCGGCTATTGGGTTCGGTTTGGCACGTATCGGCTTGGCCACGGCGGTTCTCGATGAGGGCGATATCGCCTATCGGGCGGCGCGGGGCAATTTCGGCCTGGTCTGGGTACAGAGCAAAGGCATCGGAGAGCCCGTGTACGCAAACTGGACCATGCACTCGGCCGATCTGTGGCCCGAGTTCGCACTCGAACTCAGGGAGCGGACCGGTATCGACGTGGTTCACAGTCGCAAAGGCGGCGTCCACATCTGCCTGAGCGAGGCGGAGTTCGACGCTCGCGCCGAGCGCATGGCGACATTACAGGGCCACCAAGGCGGCCGCTTTTCCTACGAGATGCTGGATCGCAAGGCCCTGCAAGGGTTGCTGCCTGGGCTTGGGCCCGAGGTGGTGGGCGGTTCCTACACCCCGCACGACGGCCACGCCAACCCGCTTTACCTGATGCACGCACTGCAACAGGGGCTGGTCGGCCTCGGTGGACGCCTGATGCCGGGTTGCCGGGTGCAAGGCATTGAACGGACGGACGCTGCTTTCTGGGTCAGGACCGGGCGCGATACGCTCGTCGCCCCGCGCATCGTGCTCGCCGCCGGGCTCGGCAACCGCGAACTCGCACCCTTGGTCGGCCTCGATCAGCCGGTTCACCCGGTCAAAGGACAAATTCTGGTCAGCGAGCGGGCTCGCCCGTTTCTCGACTTACCGACGACGCACGTTCGCCAAACCGGCGAAGGCACGGTTTTGATCGGCGACTCCCATGAGGATGTCGGCTTCGACGTGCGATCGACACCGAGAGTGGGCAAAACCATCGCCGACCGGGCGAGGCGGACATTCCCGTTTCTGTCGCGCGCACGGGTGGTTCGCACCTGGGCGGCGCTCCGGGTAATGACGCCCGACGGGCTGCCGATTTACGATCAGTCGGAAACGGCGCCCGGTGCTTTCGCCGTGTCCTGCCATAGCGGCGTAACGCTGGCAGCTGCGCATGCGTTGCGGTTCGCGTCATACGTTTCGGAAGGTCGGCTTGGCGAGGAGATCAGCGCTCTTTCCGCTCGGAGGTTCGATGTTTAAGAGGCTGGAGCTTGAGAACGACGGTGCGGTCACCTTTGAATACGAAGGTCGAAATTTGACTGCGCATGCGGGGGATACCGTGGCCGCAGCGCTATTGGCCGCGGGTGAAGCCGTGTTCAGATCCACTCCTGGGAAGGGGGTAGAGCGCGGGCCCTTCTGCATGATGGGCGTTTGCTTCGACTGTCTGATGGAAATCGACGGCATGCCCAACACCCAAGCCTGTCAGGTCGTTGTGCGGCCCGGAATGAAGGTGGCCCGTCAATCAGGTGCGATCGAGCTCGCTCTGAACGACGAGGGGGACGCCCGATGAGCGTCCCGATGAAGCCCGATGTCGTCGTGGTCGGCGCCGGTCCGGCGGGCTTGACGGCCGCTGCCACAGCGGCCGCCGGTGGCACGAGAGTGCTTTTGCTCGACGATCAGCCGGCGCCCGGTGGGCAAATTTATCGAGCTGTGGAAAGTGTATCGAAGACGGCGATGGCGGCGTTGGGGCCGGACTATGCCGCCGGGCGCAATTTGGTCGAGGCAATGCGTGCACAAGATATCGCCTACGTCCCAAATGCCAACGTTTGGCAGGTCACGGATGGGCAAGAGATCGGCTATTCGGCGGCTGGCAAGGCAAGTCTGTTGCGGGCGCCGAAGATCATTTTGACCACCGGCGCAATCGAGCGGCCGTTTCCAATACCTGGCTGGACGCTTCCGGGCGTGATGATGGCGGGTGCCGCGCAGACGTTGCTCAAGTCTTCGGGGCTTGCCGCCGATGGCGCAGTTTTTGCCGGTTCCGGGCCTCTGCTTTATCTGGTGGTTCATCAGTATTTGCAGGCGGGTATCAAGGTTGCCGCGCTGGTTGATACCACCGACCGCGCCAACCGCTGGCGCGCCGCCGCCAAGTTACCTGGTGCTCTCACGCGCTTGGATCTGATCGCCAAGGGCCGTCAATGGATCCGAGCGATCAGACGCAGTGGCACGCCCATCATCTCCGGCGTCAACGCGCTCCGCATTGTCGGCGACACGGTGGCAAGTGGCCTCGCCTACCGTATCGGCAACGAGGGCTGGCGCGAAATTCCGGCCGAGCACGTGTTCCTGCATCAAGGCGTGGTGCCGAACGTCAATCTCGCCTTGGCGGCCGGCGTCGCGCACGACTGGGACACCAACCAGCTCTGCTGGCGCCCCCGTGCCGATCCGTGGGGACGCACCAATGTCGACGGCGTTAGCATTGCCGGTGACGGCGCGGGGATCGGCGGCGCCGTGGCGGCGGCCTGCGCGGGTGAAATTGCCGCTCTTGGCGCGCTCGCCGATCTCAATCGGCTGGATCAGGCAGAGGCCGAGCGACGAGCGACAGCGCCGCGCCACACGCTTGCCCGTGAAACCCGCATCAGACCGTTTTTGGACGTCTGGTTCCGGCCGGCCGAGCAATTCCGGTTGCCGGGCGACGACGCGACCATTGTTTGCCGCTGCGAGGAACTTACCCGAAACGACGTTTGCGATGTCATCGACATCGGCATTGCCGGGCCCAACCAACTGAAAAGCTATTGCCGCGCCGGCATGGGACCGTGTCAGGGCCGATTCTGCGGCCTCACGGTGCAGGAATTGATCGCGCGGCAAACCGGCAGGCGGCATGAAGACGTCGGCTATTTCCGATTGCGTCCGCCGATCAAGCCGCTGACGCTTAACGAATTGGCAGAACTCGAGGCCGAACCCGAGGCCAATTTCCCCGGCGATGGTGCGTAACGTGAAAGTTGCCGATGCCGTCGTCGTCGGCGGCGGCATTCATGGATGTTCGGCGGCGCTCAATCTCGCGCTCCGCAATCTTTCGGTAATTGTTCTGGAAAAGGACCATGTCGCGCGGCACGCCTCGGGCGTCAACGCTGGCGGCGTGCGCCGTCTCGGGCGCGATGTGGCTGAGGTTCCACTGGCACAGGCCGCCTGGGAGTTGTGGCAGGACATGCCCGCACTTGTCGACGACGACTGCGGCTACCGTCGCTCCCGCTATCTGAAGGTGGCACGGACGGAGCAGGAGTTGGCCGACGCCCAAGCCCGTGTCGGCATCCTCAATGCGCTCGGTTACTCTCACGAAGAGGTGGTCGACCGCCATGCTCTGTGTGAATTCCTGCCCGCCGTCGCCGATCACTGCCTGGGCGCGCTGCACGTGGATGGCGACGGTGCGGCATTGCCGTTACGCACCACTCTGGCCTTCAGGCGCCGGGCAGAGTCGCTTGGCGCCCATTTTGTCGAGGCCGCGCCGGCGGTCGAGGCCCGGCGTACCGCCGGCCTGTGGCGAATCACCACGCCAAGTGGCATCTACGAGGCGCCTATCGTTATCAATGCCGCCGGCGCCTGGGGTGGTCGCCTGGCGGCGCAACTTGGCGATTTCATTCCGCTCGAAGGGCATGCCCCGATGCTGGTTATCACGCAACGAATGCCGCATTTCGCCGAACCCGTGGTCGGCGCCCTGGGTGCGCCCTTGTCATTCAAGCAGTTCGCCAACGGTACGGTGCTGATTGGAGGCGGCGTTCGCGGGCAAGCCTTTCCCGAAGAGAACCGGACTCGTATCGATATGGCTGGGCTCGCCGGCTTTCTCAAAACCGCTCGCGATCTGTTCCCGATCATGCGTAAGGCCCGGATCGTACGTGCCTGGGCCGGCATCGAAGGATATACCCCGGATAACTTGCCGGTAATTTCCAGCGGCTCACAGGACGGCGTAGTGCATGTGTTCGGGTTTTCCGCGCACGGTTTCCAATTGGCGCCGGCCGTCGGCCGAATTGTTGCGTCTCTGGCGTTCGGCGAAGCGCAAAATCTGCCAATAGAACCGTTCCGAGCGGATCGGTTTAAGAATTTCCTGACAAACCGCTGTTGCTGAATGGTCGACTGGGCAGCTTTTACGCCAATATGCCGGGGTCGCCCTAAAAGAGTTGTTTGGTCTTCCAAGATCGAGTGCGTGACTTCCGCTTTGGGTCACAAGCCGCCCCAAACGACCCCGCCGATATCAGTCGGCCATCGAGCGTAGGGCGGACCTGCTGTCTTATAGTTTCGGCGTTCCCGGCGAACCGCCGCCCCCTACCGCAACTCCAACGTCTCCGCCGAACACGCCTCGGCGACGAGGGCGGCGGTGAGCCCCGTGGCGGCGCGGAAGTCGGCTTCATTGATGCGCGCGCGGGTGTCTTGGGGGGTGAGGACGTACTTGATGTCTGAGTCGCGCTCGTCGAAGCCGGCGACGAGGCGTGTCGCTGGTATGCCGTGGCGGGCGAAGTTGTAGTGGTCGGAGTTCGCCATCAGCGGCCGGTGCGCGCCGAGCGTCATGCCGTGGCCGGCGGCGGTGGCCTGTAGCCAGGTTACCATCCGGGCGATATCGCTGGTCAGCGCCGTCAGGTTCGGGCTGCCGGCGATGGTGTCGAGATTGACGTCGATCTTGATGGCGGCGCGCTCGGCCTCTGTCAGGCCATCGACGTAGTCGGCCGAGCCGGCCAAGGCCCATTCCTCGATGGTGAAGAAGGCGACGCGGAGGCCGCGCGCCATCTCATGCATGTGCGGCGCCATGGCCTCGGCGACGGATAGCGCGGCGGCCAGGCCGGTGGCGTTGTCCATGGCGCTTTCGGCCAGGTGATGGCCGTCGATATGCGCCGACAGCACGACCCATTCCGGCGATTTCCCGGGCAGGTCGAGGATCAGGTTTTCCGTGCGGGTCGGCTTTTGCTCGGCGGCGATGGCGAGCTTGAGCTTTGCCGGGCCGCCATGTGCGAGGGCTTCGGCGGTCTCGGCGCCGATGCCGGCGGCCGGGATGCCGCGCTCGGGCGTGGCGCCGGACGATCCTGTCACCGGCCCGGCGCCCGGCACGTGGCAGGCGATGAGGAAGCCCGCCGCGCCGTGCTCCAGCGCCCATTGGTACTTGCGCCGCCGATGGATGGTCTCGGGCGAGAACATGTACTCGTGGCAGACCATGACGATACGCCCGGGGATGTCGGCGGCGCGTGCCTTGAAGTCGTCCTCCGTGCCACGGCCGAGATCGATCAGTTCGGCGACGAGCCCATCCGGCCCCGTCACCGGCGAGCGCACCAGGGAGACGCAATCGAAGGTCGCGGGCGTGCCACCGGCGCCGTCCAGGCGTTCGAGCCGCGCCGGCCCGCGCGTCCAGCCGAGGTAGTCGACGCCGTGGGCGAAGGGTTCGCGGCCGCCGATCTCGGCCAGGCGGCGGCCCAAGTATGCGCGCGCCTTGGTCTCACTCTCGGTGCCGGCGAAGCGCCCGCCGGTATCGCAGATGGCATCGAAATCGCGGACGAGGCTGTTGGAATCCTGGGCGGCGGCGACGATGTTCGCGATCATCCACCTTCCCCGCAGCGGAAGAGCTTGCGTTCCAATTGCGTCAGGCGGACGGGACCGTCGGCACTCACCCACACGGTTTCGGAAAACGCCACCCCGGCGGCGGCGGAGGTATACATGTGAAAGACCATGCCGGGCTCGAGCAGCCAATCGGCCTCGGGCGTGAAGAGGCGCGTGAAGTCCGAGGTGCGCGGCGCCTGATCGAAGTAGTAGCCGAGCGTATAGCCGGTGTTGTTGACGTAGTCGGGCCGGAGCCCGGCCTTCACGGCACCTTCGCGGAGGATCGCGTCGACGGCGCGCGCTTTCGCGCCCGGCACCATGGCGGCGATCTGCTTGTCCTGGAGTTCGATCAACCTGGCGGCGGCGTCGGTGAGTTCGGCCGAGGGCTCGCCCATCACGGCGGGCCGCATCAGCCGGGCGCAGTAGCCCTGCACCTTCGGCACCAGTTCCAGGTGCAGAACGTCGCCAGGCTGCAACGGGTCGCCCGACGGCTTGCCGTGCAGGAAGTTCCAGCCGCGTTGGACGGTGATCGGCCCGGTGCGCGCCACGTCGGCGCCCAACTCTATGTAAGCGTTGGCGGCCGCCGCCTGGGCGGTGCGCGAAGAAGCCCCGGACACCGCCGTCGCGGCAATGGCACGGCGCATGGACTCGTCGGCGATCCATGCGACCTTGCGCAGCACCTCGATCTCGCGCGCCGACTTGTTGAGGCGCAATGCCCGCATGACGTCGCTCAAATCGACGAAACGGGTCGCCGGCAGCAGTTCCTGCAAGTGCATGAAGCGCTTGGCGGTCATGCAGTAGGAGTTCATGTCGAGGCCGACGCTCGCCGCACCATTGGCCGTCAGCACCTCGGCGGTGACGGCGACGGAATCCTCGATGTCGTCGAAGGCGCGGCGTTTGTCGAACCAGGCGGTGTCGACGAAGGGCTGTTCGTCGAGCTTCCGCACCACCATGGTCGGCGTGCCCGTCTCGGGGATGACGACCGTGCGATAGAGATTTTCCGAAATGGTGAAGCCGGTGAAATAGTGCAGCATCTCGGCCTCGTCGGCGATGATGCTGTCGAGACCGCGTTCGGCCATGACGGCGCGCAAGCGTTTCAGGCGACCCTGGTATTCGTCTTCGGGAAACATCGCGGCCATCACGCCACCTCGCAGATATCAAGAATGGTCAACATGCAGACCCGGATCATGTCGAGATAGTCGGGGATGTCGACCTTCTCGTCGGGCATGGTGTTGTAGCGCCCGCCCGGCCCGCAGACGATGCCCTCCATGCCGAGGCGATGCTGCAGATGCGCCGCGTCGGTGCCGTAGTAGCAGTAGGGCACGACGGGGCCCAAGGGCTGGTCGGTGCCGCGAACCTTGCGGTAGGCGCCGCTGACCGCCTGGACCAGGCGCGAGTCCTTGGCGACCTCGAACGGCAGCATGCTCGGCCGCTCGCCGGCATGCGCCCGGTAGGCCTTGGTCTTGAGGCCGGTCATCTCGCGTTCAAGTTCGCCGAGCAAGGCCTCGATGTCCTTCAGCGTGCTTTCGATCGACTGGCTCGGGCCGTAGCGCACGGTGCCCGAAAGCCGCGCGAAATCGGCGACCTGGGGCGGGCGCCAGTCGTGGAAGTCGGGCGTCAGCGAGCCCCGCATGACGCCGATGTTGGCGCGGTTGACGGCGGCGTGCTCGTCGTTTGCGGCACCGGAGAAGACCATGGCGTTGAAGCGTGGGATGAAGGCGGCGGCGGCGGCGATGGCATCGACCGCCTCCTCGCGCTTCGACATGTGGCGCGTGATACCGGTGAACTCGACGACCACATTGTAGCTGCCGGCATGCAGCGTAAGCCCGTTCAGGTCGGTCGGCTCCATGTTGACGAAGTAGTCGGCCTTGATGCCCTGCTCGATCGCCCGGACGGTGCCGACGCCGCCCTGCAACTCGCCGACGACGAATTCCAGGATGACGTCGCCCTTGAGCGCCACGCCGGCGTCGATCAGCGTCTTCAGCGCCATGAACGCCGCCGCGTCGCCCGACTTCATGTTGGAAACGCCGATGCCGTAGATGAAGTCGTCGTCGTAGAGACCGCCCCAGGGATCGATGGTCCAGTCGTTGGTCGCCGGGTTGGTGTCCATGTGGCCGTTGAACAGCAGGCTATGGCCGCCGCCCTTGCCCTTCTTCGTGCCGATGGCGTTGTAGCGCTCGTCCTCGACGTGCTGAAGCTCGCCCGCGATGCCGGCGGCCTGCATGCTGTCCACCATGAAGCGCGCCAGTTCGGTCTCGCCGGGGGTGCCGCTGTAGCTCTTGTATCGGATCATGGCAGCGAGGAATTCGAGCGCCTCCTTGGCGTCGATACGCGCGATCAGACTGTCGGCATCCATGGAATAGCTCGTCCTTTCGGCTCAGCCGGCGGCAACGGCGCGCGCCGTGTTCAACAGGGTCTCGATGGCGCCGTCGGCCTGGCCGCGGCGGTCCTGCCAATGGTCGCGATGGCCGGCGAGCTTGTTCGCCAGGTCCTCGGTGTGGGTGCGGGTTTCGGCCGGGTTGACGCTGCCCTCGCTGGCGCGGCTCGAGAGGAAGGCGCGCGCATCCAGGCATTCGCGCAGTTTTTCCACGGTCATGTCGAGCTCGATGGCGGCCATCTCGCGGCCGGCCGCGATCAAGTCCTCGGCACGCACGTCGGCCGGCGTCAGGCCAGCGTTGATGCTGTCGCGGACGAAGCGTCCGACGATGTGGTGCGCGGCGCGGAACGGCAGGTCGTAGCGCCGCACCAGTTCGTCGGCCAAATGGCTGGTGGTGCTCCAGAAGGCGCCGGCGGCGGACGCCATGCGTTCCTCGTGCAGGATCAGGGTGCGGATGGTCTCGATGCTGAGATCGAGCGATTGCAGCGTGGCGTCGCCCATGCCGGTCATCAGGTCGTCGGCGAAGGCGAAGTTGAGGTCGGTCGAGACGACCGCGTGCTGGCTCGCCATCACGCTCGGGAACCATCCGACCGCCTGGCCGGCGAGCGCCTTGATACGCTCGAGCGAATGCGGGTTCTTCTTCTGCGGCATGATGCTCGACGTGCCGGCAAGGCCGTCGGCGACCTCGACGTAGCCGAACTCCCACGAATGCCAGACGAAGAGGTCGTTGGCGAGCCGGCCCATGTTGGCGATCACCAGCGACAACGTCGCCACCACTTCCTCGATGATGTCGCGGGCGAAGCCGCCGGCATCCGAGGAGTTGAAGATGATGCCGTCGTGGCCGAGCAGCTCGGCCGCGCGGCGGCGGTCGATCGGCCACGACGTGCCGGCCATGGCGGCGCCGCCAAGGCTGGAGAGGTTGGTGCGAGCGTAGGTGTCGGCGAGGCGCTCGAGGTCGCGCTCGAAGGCGGCGCCGTAACGCATCAGGTGATGGCCGAAGGTCGCCGGCTGGGCATGCTGGAGATGGGTGTAGCCCGGCATCAGCGTGTCGGCATGGCGCGCCGCGCGGTCGAGCACGGCGGCCTGCAACTCGACCACTCGTTCGGCGACGTCGAGCAGCAGATCGCGCAGGTAGAGCCGCTCGGCGGCGGCGCTCTGGTCGTTGCGGCTGCGGCCGGTCTGCAGGCGGCCGGCGATGTCGTCGCCGACGCGCTGGCCGAGGAAGTATTCGGTCTGCACCAGGAACGAACCCGACTGCGGCAGCCAGGGGAACGTGGCCTTGCCGTGATCGTAGATTTCAAGCAGCCCGCCCAACAGCTTGGCGCCGCGCTCGGGCGCGAGCACGCCCCGCTCGGTCAGCATCACGGCGTGCGCCAGATCGATTAGGGTGTATTCGCGAAACCGCCTGACCAGGCGCGGGATGTGCGGAACCTCCTCGCAATCGACCAGCACCTGCGTGCGTTTGCCGAGCCGCGCCTCTTCCAGGAAAACGTCGTCCTTGCTGCTCATTCTGCCGGTCCCCCGTTAGCGTTTGGCGTTGCGCCCCTCGATCAGGCCCACCATCAGATAGGCGATGACGTAGACGATCAAGCGGTAGATCACCGCCGATCCGGGCGGGATGCAAA
>JAYNJY010000008.1:0-2946 GCA_038110665.1 Rhodospirillaceae bacterium
ACATGCGCGTGAAGGCGGTCGACAGCGCGCTGACGCTCGATCTCTCGCGCAGGCTCAACGCCGAACTCATGCGCGCCGCCAAGGCCGGACGCCGCCTGCTGCGCGCCCAGGACGCCGACCTGCTGATCTGGGGTCACGTGCCCAAGGGCGGCGCCGGCGCGCATCTCCATTTCATCGCCCGCGGCGACTGGGACGAACGCCTGCCCGGCGCCTTCTCGCTCTCGACCGACCTGCCGCTGCCGACGGACTTCCCGCCGATCTACGCCGAACTGCTGCATGCCGTGGCGCTCGCCGCGACGCGGCCGAAGTGCGGCGAGCAGGCGACGCTCAGGCGCGCGCTGTTGCCCGGCGTCGTCGCCGGCGCCGAGCGCGCGGCGGCGGAGTTTCCGCAAGGCATGGGGCCGCGCGAACAGGCCGCCATGCAGATCGGCCTCGGCAACGTGCATTCGGCGTTGTGGGCCGAGATCCGCGACCTGCGCCACCTCGGCAGCGCGCAACGCGCGTACCGCGGCGCGGACTCGCTGCTCGCCAACGACGAGGCTGCCATCGACTGGGCGGTCGCGCACAAGCACCTGAGCGCCATCGCCTTCGTCCTTGCCGAGGAGGGCGCCGGCGAGCATCACTACGACGAGGCCGCCGCCACCGCGCTCGCCGCGCTCGACACCCTCAATCGCGCCAGCCATCCACTCGACTGGGCGGCGCTGCACTACCGGCTCGGCGCCATTCACTACAAGCTCGGCTTCGAGAGCGGCGACGCCGACGTGCTGCGCGCGGCGCTGCATCACCATCGCAACGCGCTGCAGGCCTACAGCCGCAAATACACCCCCGACCGCTGGGCCGAGGTGATGTCGGCCTTCGGCCAGGCGGCGCAGGTGTTCGGCGAGCATGTCAAAAGCCTGGAAGCGCTGGCGACCGCCGTCAACGCCTGCCGCGCCGTGCTCGAGGTGCGCGACCGCAAGAAGACGCCGCTCGCCTGGGCGGCGGCGCAGAACAACCTGGGCTCGGCGCTGTTCCTGCTCGGCAAGAAGGCGCGCAACCCGGAACGCCTGGAACTCGCCATCGCCGCCTTAGAAAGCGCGCTCGAGGTCTACCGCAAGCGCGACCTGCACCGCCTCGCGGCGGTCACCGAGAAGAATCTGGAACGCGCCCAGGACATGATCGAGTGGTACTCGCCGGAAGGCATCGAGACGGTCGAGCTGCTCGACGCGCCGGTGGCGCAACTGGCGGCGCGCCAGATCCCCTCAAGCCAGGTTATTGAAGTCGTCGAGTAGGGTCGCGATCCGGCCCGAGTCGACCTGATCCATGATCAATTGCGCGCGCGTCGCCGCCGCCACCGCGTCCATGGCGCGGATGCGCTGTTTGACGTGCGGAATGGCGGCCGGCGTCATCGACAGCTCGTGCAGGCCGAGCCCGATCAAGAGCGCCGTGAAGCGCGGATCGCCGGCCATTTCGCCGCAGATGCTGACCGGAATGCGGGCGCGCAGCGCCGCACTGGTGGTGAACTGGATCAACCGCAGCACCGCCGGATGCAGCGGATCGTAGAGGTGCGCGACGTGCTCGTTGGCGCGGTCGGCGGCGAGCGTGTACATGGTCAGGTCGTTCGAGCCGATGGCGAAAAAATCGGCGACCTGGGCGAGCGCGTCGGCCGAGAGCGCGGCGCCGGGCACCTCGATCATGACGCCGAGCGGCGGCAGCGGATCGGGCACGGCGATCTTGCGGCGTTTCAGCTTGGCCGCCGCCTTGGCAAGGGTCTCGCGCGCCTTGCGCACCTCGGAAACTGTCGAGACCATCGGCAGCAGCAGCCGGATCGGGCCGTGCGCCGCCGCCCTGAGCGCCGCCATGAACTGAGTCTCGAGCATCTCCGAATTGAGCAGCGCGAGGCGGATGCCGCGCAGTCCCAAGGCCGAGGCGGCGCTGTCGTCGACCTGGCCCATGCCCGCGTGGCCCGGCTTGTCGGCGCCGATGTCGAGGCTGCGGAAGGTTACCATGCGGCCGGCCATGCCCTCGACCAGGGTGCGCAGCGCTTCGTACTGCTCGTCCTCGTCTGGTGGCGCGTCGCGGTTCATGAACATGAACTCGCTGCGCAGCAGCCCGATGCCCTCGGCGCCGGCCTGCTCCACCATCGGCAGTTCGAGCGGCAGCTCGACGTTGGCGTGCAGCCGGAAACGGGTGCCGTCGCGGCTCTGGGCCGGTTGCGTGCGCAGCCGGTCGAGCTGGCGGTTGCGGCGCTGGTGGGCGTCACGCCGGCGCCGGTAGCGTTCCAGTTCGGCCTTGCTCGGATTGACCACGACTTCGCCGGCGGTGCCGTCGACGATGACGGTGTCGCCAGTCGCGATGCCGGCGAGCAGGCCCTCGATGCCGAGCACGGCGGGCAGGCCGAGGGCGCGCGCCATGATCGCCGTGTGGCCTTCGGCGCCACCGAGCACGGTCGCCGCGCCGACGATGCGGGCGGGGTCGAGCTGCGCCATGTCGGCCGGCGTGAGCGCGTCGGCGACGACGATGCTGCCTTTCGGCGCGGCCGAGAACGGCCTGAGCGCCTTGCGCGTCAGGTTGCGGATGATGCGGTTGCCGACCTCGCGGATGTCCTCGATGCGCGCCGCGATGTAGGCGTCGTCCATGGCCTGGAAGGTCGCGGTGATGTCGGCGATCTCGCGCTGCACGGCGGCCTCGGCGTTGACCTGCTCGGCGTCGATACGCTGGTCGGCGCCGCGCACCAGGCGCGAGCCCTGCAGCATCTGTTCGTAGGCTTCGAGCAGGTAACCGAGTTCGTCGGCGGCGACGCCGTCGAGCTTGCCGGCCTGGGTGCTCAGCCGGCGCACCTGGCGGCGGGCCAGTTCGACCGCCTGCGTCAGGCGGCGGCGTTCGGCCGCGATCTTGGTCTTGGCGATGAAGTATTCCGGCACCTCGATGCCGCCGGCCTCGCGCACGTAGGCAGGGCCGATGGCG
>JAYNJY010000008.1:2956-4396 GCA_038110665.1 Rhodospirillaceae bacterium
CCAGTAGACACGCCGAGACCCCGGTAGATGTTCTCCTGGGTGGCGTTGCTCGGCATCAGTCCTCCTGAAAGCGCTCGGCGATCAATTGGCAAATGGCGTCGAGGGCGGCTCCGGCGTCGGGGCCCTCGGCGGTCAGCGTAACTTCCGAACCGATCCCGGCGGCGAGCATCATCAACCCCATGATCGAACGTCCCGAAACCGTCTGACCGCCCTTGGAGACGGTAATGTTCGCCTCGAAGGTGCCCGCGAGCGTGGCGAACTTGGCGGCGGCCCTCGCATGCAGCCCCCGCTGGTTGACGATCTCGGCTGTGCGTTCGGCGCTGCTCACGGACCGTCTTGAGCCAGCAACTGGGATGCAATGTTGATGTACTTGCGCCCCGCCTCCTGGGCGGCGGCGACGGCTTCCGCCAGGGGTTGCTGGTCGCGCACGGATGCGAGCTTGATCAGCATCGGCAGATTGACCCCGGCGATGACCTCGACGTTGGCGTTGTCCATGACCGAGATCGCCAGGTTCGACGGCGTGCCGCCGAACATGTCGGTCAGCAGCACGACGCCGTCGCCGCTGTCCATCTTGTTGGTCGAGGCGAGGATTTCGGCGCGGCGTTCCTCCATATCGTCGTCGGGGCCGATGCACACGGCCGCGACGTTCTCCTGCGGGCCAACGACGTGTTCGAGCGCCGCGATCAGCTCGTCGGCGAGGCGGCCGTGGGTGACGAGAACCATGCCGATCATATTTTCCTGCCCCCGTTCCTCTGGTTCGTGGCCCTTTCAATCGGCCGGCCGTCCCCTCCCCAAGAGACTGCCGGCGGGCCGGCGGCGATTGTGGAGTTATTTTTCCGGGATTTCCAGGTCTCTGTGGCGCAACTGGACCTTGAGGCCCGCGGCCGCAAGCTGGGCGGCGAGGCGCTCGATGGTATAGACCGAACGATGGCGCCCGCCGGTGCAGCCGACAGCGACGGTCAAGTAGCTCTTGCCCTCGGCGGCGAAGCGCGGGATCAGCGGCGTTAGCAGCGCCAACAGGTTGGCGAGAAAGGGCTCCAGGCCGTCGTCGCCCTCGATGTATTCGGCGACGGCCGCGTCGCGGCCGGTCTGCGGGCGCAGTTCGCGCTGGTAATGCGGGTTTCTAAGGAAGCGCACGTCGAACACCAGATCGGCGTCGCGCGGCAACCCGTTCTTGAAGCCGAACGAGGTCAGCAACAGGGTCGGTCCCGGATCCGCGTCGAGCCGGAAGCGGTCCTGCATCATCTGTTTGAGTTCGCGCGCATGCATCTCGGAGGTGTCGACGACCACGTCGGCGCGCTGGCGCAGCGGGTCCAAGAAGTCGCGTTCCTGCTTGAGGCCGTCGCCGACCGGCCTGTCGGCGGCGAGCGGATGCCGCCGGCGGGTCTCGCGGAAGCGTTCGATCAGCACGTCGTCGGCGCAGTCGATGAAGACGACGCG
>JAYNJY010000008.1:4406-17916 GCA_038110665.1 Rhodospirillaceae bacterium
CGACGCGGGTATCGAGATCGTCGCGGCGCTGCAGGTCCTTGACCTCGCGCAGGATCGCATCGGGGTCGAAGTCGCGGGTGCGGATGTCGATGCCGACGGCGACCGGATGACGCTCGTCGCCCGTCGCCACCAGGCGCGCCAGCAGCGACACCGGCAGGTTGTCGACCGCCTCGTAGCCCAAGTCCTCGAGCGCTTTCAGCGCCGACGACTTGCCGGCACCGGAAACGCCGGTGATCAAGACGACGCGCGTCTTGTCCGGGGCGGCGGTGGCGGCGGGATCGCTAGGGCTCATCGACGCGCATTATAGAGCCGGTGGCGATGGCCAGCGCAAGTTGCACTTTGGTGACGGCGCTGACCTCGAACGGCGCGATGGCGACGAGCGGCAGGGCGGTGCCGAGGAACGGCTTCGTGCGCCGATCCGGCAACCGTTCGACCGCCGCCGGCGCCACCAGTTCGCAGGCCAGCGCCAGCGGCGCGCGATCCGGCCCCGGCATCGCCAGGATACCGAGCCGGCGCACCTCGATCTTGCCGGCCAACCGCTCGGGCGCGCGCGCCTCGACGCGGCCGTCGGCGGCGAGGCGCAAGTCGACCCGGTCGTCTGCGACCAGCCGGGCGCCGGCGGCGATCAGCCGCAGGGCCAGGTCGGACTTGCCGCTGCCGGACGGCCCCAGCAAAAGCACGCCTTGGCCATCGATGGCGACGCAGGTGGCGTGGATCTGTTCGGCTCCGGTTTTGCTCATGGCGTCACTTCCGCGCCGCCAGCGGCAGGCGCACGGTGAAGCGCGCGCCGAGCACCCGGCCAGCGGCATCGGTCCGGTTGGTGGCGACGATGGTGCCGCCGTGGGCGTCGACGATCTGGCGCGAGATGCTGAGCCCCAGGCCCGAATGGGTGCCGAACTTCTCGCCGCCCGGCCGTTTGGTGTAGAAGCGCTCGAAGATCGCCGTCTCCTTGCCGGGCGGGATGCCGCGCCCGTCGTCGTCGACGAGGACGACGACGAAGCTGCCCTCGGTCGCGAGCGCGACATGGATGGCGCCGTTCTCCGGGCTGAACGACTGGGCGTTAGAGATCAGGTTGCGGAACACCTGGGCTAGGCGGCCTTCTATGCCGGCGACGTGGACGTGCAACGACGGCTTGACGGCGAACTCGACCGGATGGCCGGTGGTCTGGGTCGCGTTGTGGATGTCGGCGAGGGTTTCCAGCATGGCGGTCAGGTCGACGTCGGCGGTTTCCGCGCGCGACAGCTCGGCGTCGAGCCGGGATGCGTCGGAAATGTCGCTGATCAGGCGGTCGAGCCGGGTCACGTCCTCCTCGATGATCGACATAAGCTTGCGTTGCTGTTCCGGGTCCTTGAGCCGCGCCGTGGTTTCGACCGCGCTCCGCAGCGACGTCAGCGGGTTCTTGATCTCGTGCGCGACGTCGGCGGCGAAGCTCTCGATCGCGTCCATGCGCAGCCACAACGCCTCGGTCATGTCCTTGAGCGAGCCGGCGAGTTCGCCGATCTCGTCGTCGCGCTTGCCCATGTCCGGGATCTTGTGGCGCCGGGAGTGGTCGCGGCGCACCCGTTCGGCGGCGGCGGCGAGCTGGCGGATCGGCCGCGCGATCGAGCCGGCGAGGTATACCGAAAGCAGCACGGTGATCAGCAGCGTCACCGCGAACACCTTGAGGATGTCGCGCCGGGTCTCGAACACGGCCGCGTCGATGGCGTCCGAGTCCTTGCTCAGCATCAGCGCGCCGAGCACCTGCTTGTAGCGCTGCACCGGCACGGCGACGCCGAGCATCAGGCGGTCGCGGTTGAGCGCGCGCACGACCTTGACGTAGCGCCCGCCGAGCGCGGCGACGACTTCCGGGTAGTCACGGCCGTGCTGCTGGGCGAGTTCTGTGTAGGGCGGGTAGTTGGGCGAGCCGAACAGCTTGCCGGTGATGTGGTCGAACATCTCGAGGCCGCGTCCGAGCAGGCCCTCGGACTGGTCCGGCGGCGGCAGTTCGCGGATCAGGATCGAGCCGCCGGCGCCCGAAAGCCGGCGCGAATCGGCGATCATGCCGCCTTGTGCGTTGAACAGCCGCGCGCGCGTGCCGGTGGTCTTGACCATGCGCCGGACCATCTGGTTGGTGATGTCCGAGACCCGGTACTGGCCGGTGACGGCGTCGGTGCTCGGCGCCTCGCTGAGCGCGACGGCGAACATCGCGGCCTGGGTCGCGAGCGCCGAAAGCTCGGTCTCGATCAGGTTGTCCTTGTATTCGTCGAGATAGAGGATACCGGCGACCAGCAGGCCCAGCGCGAGCATGTTGATGGCCAGGATACGCCGGGTGATCGGCGAAATCAGCCTTTCGCGTCGCCTGCGCGGCGCCCCGTTGTTCTGGCCCTTGCTCAAACTCGTCCTTCCCGCCCTCGCGGCGCCGGAAACCCGTCCTTCGCGACGCTACTGCACGCGATAGCGGTAGCCGACGCCGTAGAGGGTTTCGATCTCCTGAAAGTCGTCGTCGACCGCCTTGAACTTGCGCCGCAGCCGCTTGACGTGGCTGTCGATGGTGCGGTCGTCGACGTAGATGTGCTCGCCGTAGGCGGCGTCGATCAGCTGGTCGCGGTTCTTGACGTGGCCGGGCCGGCGCGCCAGCGCCTCGACCAGCAGGAACTCGGTCACCGTAAGGTTGATCTCCTGGCCCTTCCAGGTGCAGAGATGGCGCGACGGGTCGAGCACCAGTTCGCCGCGGCGCATGATCTTGTCGCTCGAATCGTCCTGGTTGGCGGCCTCGTGGCGGCGCAGCACGGCGCGGATGCGCTCGAGCAAAAGGCGCTGGGAGAACGGTTTCTTGATGTAGTCGTCGGCGCCGAGGCGGAGCCCCATGATCTCGTCGACTTCGTCGTCCTTGGAGGTCAGGAAGATCACCGGCAGCGCATCGCGCTGGCGCAGCGCCGAGAGCAGTTCCATGCCGTCCATGCGCGGCATCTTGATGTCGAGGATGGCGAGGTCGACCGGGCGGGTGCCGATGCCGTTGAGCGCGGCCTCGCCGTCGGGGTAGGTGTCGACGGCATAACCCTCGTCTTCCAGGGCGGCGGATAGCGAGGCGAGAATGTTCTGGTCGTCGTCGACCAGGGCGATGGTATGCGGCATGACGGTCCTCGTCGATTTTACGTCGGGTTTGAGCGGTCGCGAACCTAAGTACCCAATGTGGCGAAATTATAGCCCCATTACGGCAATGCGATCATCACCGATTGACCGCGCCCGGGGGCGGTCATACGATAGTCAAATGACGGCGCCCCCACAAAGGCGAAAGAGCCTGGGGCTTAAAAGGGAACGTGGAGGAAACGGACCCAATTAGGGCGTTTCCCACCATGGCTGCCCCCGCAACTGTTCGCGGCGAGCAGGGTTCCATACAGCCACTGGTCCAACCCTAACGGGGCGGATCGGGAAGGCGGGACCCTCGCGATGAACCGCCGAGCCAGGAGACCTACCGTCGGATGTCGACACGGATTCCCGTGCCGCATTGAGCAACTTGTTCCGTAACGGAGGGTTATGGCCATGATTAAAGAAACCACCAAACCGCAGAACCAGGCGGCCGTCGAAACCGCCGCCAACCGCATGCCCGCCATCGTCGCGCTGGTGTTCGGTGCCTTCATCGTGCTCGGTGCCGGCTTCTCGCACTCCAGCACGATCCACGACGCGGCGCACGACGTGCGTCACGCCTTCGCCTTCCCCTGCCACTAGGGAGGCCTTCATGCAACGGATCGTAATGGCGGCGCTCCTCGCCGGGGCGCTGGCGGGGCTTGCTGCGTTCGCATTGCACCTGTGGCAGACCACGCCGCTCATCCTGCATGCCGAGGTCTACGAGGACGGCAGCGCCCCCGCGGCCGCCGGCCACAGCCATGCGCCGGCGCCGTCGGCTCCGGCCGCGCAGGCCCAGAAGGCCGAGCCCGAGAAGATCACCGATGATCTCGGCCGGCATGTCCTCACGCTGCTCGCCGACGTCGTTATCGCTGTCGGTTTCGGCTTCCTGCTGGTCGGCGCCATGGCGCTGAGCGGCCGGGGCGCGGATTGGCGGCGCGGCATCGTCTGGGGGCTGTGCGGCTACGCCGCGTTCTACGTAGCGCCGTCGCTCGGCCTGGCACCCGAATTGCCGGGCATGGTCGCCGCCGAACTGGGCGCACGCCAGGCCTGGTGGCTCGGCACTGCGGCCGCGGCCGTGGTCGCGCTCGGCCTCATCTTCTTCACGCAAGGCGCGTTGTGGAAGGTGTTGGCGGCGCTGCTGCTGGTCGCTCCGCAGGCCATCGGCGCACCCCATCCGGTGATGGAGGCGGGCAACGTGCCGGCCGAACTCGCCGCCCAGTTCGCGACCGCCTCGCTGGTCGTGACCGGGCTCTTTTGGATGGTGCTCGGCGGCCTCGGCGGCTATTTTTACCAGCGGTTCGCGCCGAACGCCTGACCAACTGATCGGCCCCGTCTGATCGGATTGGCGCCATGGCGCGGACCGGCCAATAGGTCGAGGAGTCCCCGCCATGGCGCTGACCCGTTCCGAACTCGGGCTCGCCGTCCGCCACTTGATGCGTTCGAGCCGCTCGGCGATGCTGTCAACGGCCTGGGCGGCCGGTGACGGCTGGCCATACGGCTCGCTGGTGACAGTCGCCATCGACGGCGACGCCAGTCCGCTGATGCTGTTTTCCAGGCTTTCAGACCACACCCGCAACCTCGGCGGCGACGATCGCGCCTCGCTCCTGTTCGAACAGGCGTCGCGCCACGCCAACCCGCAGCGCGGGCCGAGGGTCACGGTGCTCGGCCGGATTCGCCCGACCAAGCGCAAGGAACACGCCCGGCGCTTCCTCGACATCCACCCGGAGGCGGCCATGTACGCCGGGTTCGGCGATTTCGCCTTCTACCGCATGAGCATCGACCGAATCCATTGGGTCGGCGGCTTCGCCCGCGCGCAATGGCTCGCCGGCCGCCACGTGATGGCCGAGGCGAAGGCGGTCAAGGCGGTCGCGGCGGCAGCCGCCGGCATTGTCGAGCACATGAACGAGGATCACGGCGAAGCCATTGATTTATATGCCAATAAACTGCTCGGCAGGCGGGGCGAGGGGTGGCGCATGATCGGCATCGACGCGGACGGCATCGACCTGGCACTCGGGCGCCGGATCGCGCGGCTCAATTTCGCCGAGCCGATCGGCGATGCCGCCGGCGCGCGCGAAGCTTTGGTCGGACTCGCGGCCCGGGCACGCCAGGACTAGTAGGTCGCCAAAAAAGAGTCACATTAGTATTGAGACTCGGAAAACCCTTGTCTATGTAAGGATAGGATTCGGAAGGCACGCGGGGATCCGGAAAACCCCGCCCATACTGACCAGGGAGACGAGCGTGGAGAACTTAGGGGTGCGGCCGAGCCGGCACGGCTTGGCCAATCATGGCCTCAATGGCCTCAAGACAGCGTACTGGAACCTGAGCGCGGCGCCGCTGTTCGAACACGCGCTGCAACGGCGCGAGGGCCAGCTCACCCGCCATGGCGCCTTAATCGCGCTCACCGGCGACCATACCGGTCGGTCCCCGAACGACCGTTTCGTCGTCGAGGAAGCGACCACCAAGGGCGACATCTGGTGGGGCAACGTCAACCGGCCGATCTCAGAAGAGAATTTCGAGCGCGTCTACCAGAAGATGCTGAAGCATCTGAAGGGCAAGGAGGTGTTTGTGCAGGACTGCTACTGCGGCGCCAACCCCAATCACCGCCTGCGCATCCGCCAGATCAGCGAGAACGCCTGGCACAACCTGTTCGCCCGCAACATGTTCATCCAGCCAGCCGAGAGCGAGCTCGAGGACTTCGAGCCCGAGTTCACCGTGCTGCAGGCGCCGAGCCTGGGCGCCGACCCGGCGACCGACGGCACCACGTCCGGCACCTTCATCCTGGTCAACCTGGCCAGGCGCATGATCCTGGTCGGCGGTTCCGCCTATGCCGGCGAGATCAAGAAATCGATCTTCTCGATCATGAACTACCTTATGCCGGCCCAGGGCGTGCTGCCGATGCACTGCTCAGCCAACGTCGGCCCGGCCGGCGACGCGGCGATCTTCTTCGGCCTCTCCGGCACCGGCAAGACGACGCTGTCCGCCGACAGCTCGCGCACCCTGATCGGTGACGACGAGCACGGCTGGGGCAAGGATGGCATCTTCAATTTCGAGGGCGGCTGCTACGCCAAGACCATCAACCTGACGCGCGAGGCCGAGCCCGAGATCTTCGAGCTCTGCCACACCTTCGGCTCGATCATCGAGAACGTGATGATGGACCAGTCGACGCGCGAGCTTGATTTCTTCGACACCACCTACTCCGAGAACGGCCGCGTCTCCTACGACATCGCCGAGGTGTCGAACGCGTCTGCGACCGGCATGGCCGGACATCCGAAGAACATCGTCATGCTGACCTGCGACGCCTTCGGCGTGCTGCCGCCGATCAGCCAGCTCACGCCCGATCAGGCCATGTACCACTTCCTCAGCGGCTACACGGCGAAAGTCGCCGGCACCGAGCGCGGCCTGAAGGAACCGGCGGCGACGTTCTCGACCTGCTTCGGCGCGCCGTTCATGCCGCGCCATCCGACCGTCTACGCCAAGTTGCTGGGCGAGAAGATGGCCGCACACAACGCCAAGTGCTGGCTGGTCAACACCGGCTGGTCGGGCGGCGGCTACGGCGAGGGCGAGCGCATGAAGATCGCCTACACCCGCGCCATGCTCAACGCGGCGCTTCGCGGCGATCTCGATGGCGTCGAGTTCAAGTCCGACCCGAACTTCGGCGTGCTCGTGCCGCAGGCCTGCCCGGACGTGCCGGTTTCGGTGCTCAATCCGCGCAACACCTGGTCGAACGGCAGCGCCTACGACAAGCAGGCGCGTGACCTGACCCAGCGCTTCGAAAAGAACTTCCATCAGTTCGAAAGCCACGTCGACGACCAGGTCAAGGCCGCCGCCATCCGCGCCGCCGCCTGAGTCCAGCTCTCAATCGAAAAACGCAATGGCGCCCCGCCAGGGTTTCTGGGGGCGCCGTTTTTCTTTGCGCTGGCCTCGTCAGCTCTCGACCGGCTGGCCGAATATCACCACCACCAAGCCAAGGATTATGGGGGCGGCGAACAGCACCACCTTCCAGGCTGGCGGGGCGGCGCGGCCGACGGTGATGGCGGCGATCGCCGCCTGCAGCCCGTAATAGAGCCCGAACGCGCGCGACGCGTAACTGGTGATCTCGAAAACGTTGGCGCTCCAGGTCAGCACCAGACCGACGGCGCCGAGCGCGACGTAACCCGCGCGCGCCGTGACGCGTCCTCGCGTCAGTTCGGCGAACAGGCCGCCCGAGCCGCTGGTGTCGGCGACGGCGGCGCTCAGTTGCGCGGCGAGGGCGGCGGCGACCAGCAGGACCGGCAGGATCGGCGCCACCAGGCGCATCATGTCGATGATCGCGGTTTCCGTCAGCTTGATGCCCGACGACTGGAAGCCGTAGACCAACAGCACGATGTAGACGATGTAGATCGCCGACGACAGCCATTGCGCCTAGCGCATCGAGCGGTTGCGCGTGGTCGCGTCGTATTCGTCGCCGAGGTAGCGCGAGGTCTCGAACCCCTGGACCGTGACGATCAGGCCGAAGCCGAGCGTCATCGCCCGCCAGGTGACGTTGCCGTGAATGCGGCGGCTCCACAGCCCCAGCATGGCGAGGACGAGCGTGGCGACGATGGCGATGTCGAGGATCACGCCGGGCCTCCAGCGCGCCCCGGGCGGCCGGTCAGTCGGCCGGCGGCAGGGCGCAGATCTTCTCGTAGGCGTGGCGCTTGGTGATTAGGCCGTTGTACTCGTAGATGTCGAGCGTGGCGGCGTAGGCCTCCTTGGTGATCTCCGGGTGGCGCGTCCAGCAGCCGAGCTTCTGGTAGGTGGCGATGCACTTGGCCAGCACGTCCTCGTCGATGTCGGGGAAATAGGGCTTCTCGGCCTTGGCGATCTCGGCGGCGGGGGTGTCGTTCATGTAGTCGCGGGTCTTGCGGTAGGCGCGCATGAACGCATTCGCCATGTCGGTCTCGAGCCAGTCGCGCTTGGCCGCCAGGCTGGAAAACCCGCACGGCCCGATCTTCGGGCCGACCTGGGCGACGACATGGCCGACGCCGTCGGCCTCGAGCTGCTGCGGGAACGGGCCCTGCTGCTGGACGTACTGGCCCTGGCCGTCGCGGAACGCCTTGTCGATGGCGCCGGCGCCGCCCGGGTTGATCGGCTTGATCTTGGCGTAGTCGATGCCGGCCTTGTGGCAGGCGTACTTGAACATGGCGAGCGGCTGGCCGCCGTCGAACAGCACGGCCTCGGCGCCCTCCAGCTTCTTCCAGGTGAAGTTCGGGTCCGGCTCGCGTGCGGTGATGAAGAAGCCGTCCATCTCGTTGACCTGGGCGAAGTGCACGCAACTCGGCTCGCCGCCCTTCTCGAGCGGACCGAAGCCCTGGCTCAGCGCCGACTGCACGACATGCGCGCTGCCGTCCTCGAGCGCCTCGACGGCGGATTTGCCCGGCGGCGACACCGACCAGTTCGGCTCCAGGCCCTCGGCCTGGAGAAAGCCGCCCGACATGGTCGAGATCAGCGGCGAATAGAACGCCGAAAACAAGGTGAACTGGATGTTGACCTGGGCCATGGCCGGGTTCCTCCTGACAATCTGCGGACGCGGTGACGGTTTCCACGGGAAGCCTGTCACAGCCACCCCGGCCTTTCAACCGTGGGTGACGCGGTCAGTCGCGTCCGGCGAAGGCGGAAACCGCGAGCAGCACCCATCCGGCCATGAAGCCGGCTCCGCCGACCGGCGCCGCGCCCGGGATCAGCAGGTTGCCGGTGGCGGCGAAGTCGTAGAGGTTGCCGCAGAACAGCACGATGCCGAGGGTGAAGGCGATGCCGGCGAAAGCCGCCCAGCGCGCCGTCTTTGGCCCTTGCGTGCAGCGCCAGCCGACGACGATCAGCGCGAGCGCGTGCCACATGTGGTACTGCACGGCGAGCATGAAGATGTCGCGCATGGCCTGGTCGGCCTTGAGCGCATGCCAGCCGTAGGCGCCGGCTGCGACGGCGAGCGCCGCCAGCAGCGCGCCCAACGCCGTCCAGGGCCGGCTCGCTTGCAGGTTTTGCCACATCGCACCTTCGCCTCCCTAGCGTTCGAGCGGTTCGAGGCGGCGCACCACGTCGAGCACGGCGCCGGCGAAATCGTCGACGGCGACGTCGTCGCGGCCCTCGACGGCGTCGAGGAAGGCCCGCATGTCCTTCTCCAGGATGCCGATGGTGTTGGCCGGGTCGTAGCCCTCGCGCGACCACGAGATGCGGTCGATGTTGTCGCCGTACCAGGTGCTGCCGGAACTGGTGCGCATGACCTCGAGCAGGCGGTCGTGTTCGAGCCCGAGCGCCGTCGCCGCCTTGAGCGCCTTCCTGACCGCGACGACGCCGCTGACGCCGACGAAATTGTTGATTACCTTGCAGGTCATGCCGGTGCCGGTGGCGCCCATGTGGTGGATGACGCCGCCCATGGCCTGGAACGCCGGCATCAGCCGGGCGATGTCATCGTCGGCGCCGCCGACCATGAAGGTCAGCGTGCCGTCCTCGGCGCGGATCGGCGCGCCTGACATCGGCGCATCGACGAGCGCCGTTTTCGCCGGCAGGCGCGCGGCGATTTCCGGAAGCACCCGCGGCGACAGCGTCGAACTGACCACCACGGTGTTCGGCCGCGCGGCGCGCGTCAGGATCGCTTGGTCGTCGAACAGCAGGTCGAAGGTCTGCTTGCGGTCGCGCACGACCGAAACGACGACGTCGATGCGGCCGGCGAAATCGGCCGGGTCGGTCACCATGCGGGGCTGGAAATCGCCGAATTCGTGCAGCGGGCGCACGTCGAGACCCCAGGTCGCGAAGCCGGCGGCCTGAAGCCGGCGCGCCATCGGCAGGCCCATGGCGCCGCAGCCGGCGACGCCGATGACGGGTGGGTTCGCCATGGCTAGCCGCCGGCCGCCTCGACCAGGCGGGAGAACAGCTTGAGGTTGGGATCGCCCTCGGCGGCGAAGAACTCGGGATGCCATTGCACGCCGAGACAGTAGCGGTGGCCACCGAGTTCGATGCCCTCGACGACGCCGTCCGGCGCGCAGGCGCTGACGATGAGATTGTCGAAGCCGTCCTTGAGCGCCTCGCGGTGCGCGGTGTTGACCTGCATGGCGGTGACGCCGAGCGTGCGCGCGAGCAGGCTGTCGGGCGCGATGGCGACGCCGTGCGCGGCTTCCTCGGCCGGCTTGCCGTCGAGGTGGTCGATCTCCGTCGGCAGTTCCTTGCGCACGTCGCGATAGAGCGTCGCGCCGGTCGCCGCCGCCATCACCTGCATGCCGGCGCAGATGCCGAGCATCGGCTTGTCGGCGTCCATGGCGAGGCGGGTGAAGCGCTCCTCGAAGGCGTAGCGCGGATGCACGCTTTCGCCGGCGGGCGCCTTTTCATCGTAGAGGCGCGCCGGAAACGGGTAGAACCCGCCCGGCAGCACCAGGCCGTCGAGGCGCGCGAGATAGGCCTCGTCCGCCTCCGCCAGGTACGACAGTGCCATCGGCAGACCGCCGGCGCGCCAGACCGCGTCGAAATAACCGGTCCGAAGCGCGTAGTGCGGGCGGCTCGAAAAGCTGCCCGACGGCTGGTAGTCGAGCAGAATGCCGATCAGCGGCCTGGATTGGGTGGCGGTCATGGCGGCATTGTTCCATTGGCGATGGCGATATTCTAGTCCAATCGTATCGGTTCGGGCCTATCCGGCGGCCGCGCGCGACAGCGCCACGACCTCGGCGTCGCTGAAGCCGAGCGCGCCGAGGATCTCTCGGTTGTGCTCACCGAGCTTTGGTGCGATCGCGGGCGTCTCTGCCGCGGCCCAGCCGCCCTTGACCGGCGTCCGGGTGCCCTTGAGCAGCCCCTCGGTCGGGTGCTCGTAGGTCTCGATCAGGCCCGTCGCCTGGAGTTGCGGATCAACCATCAGGTCGTCGAGGGTGTTCACGGCGGCGACCGGAATGTCGACGGCGCGGAGCGCCTCGATCCACTCTTCCGTGGCGCGCGCCGGGGTCGCGCCGGCGATGACGGCGTAGAGCTCGCCGATCCGTGCGCTCCTGAGCGTCGGGTCGTTAACCCAGGGTTCGGCGGCCAGTTCGGTCTCGCCGACCAGTTCCAGGAAGCGGCGCCACTGCGCCGTGGTATAGGGCAGCAGCGCGACGTAACCGTCCTTGGTGCAGTAGGTCTTGCGTTCGGCGGACAGCACGCGCTTGTAGCCGGCCGGCCCCATGGCCGGCTCGAAGCTGGCCGCCGCCATGTGCTCGACCAGCATGAAGTGTGCCAGGCATTCGAACATCGGCACCTCGATGGCCTGACCGCGGCCGGTCTGCCGCAGCGTCATGATGGCGGCGAGCAGCGCGTTGGCGAGGTAGAGCGCGCCGACCTTGTCGGCGACGATGGTGCGGATCAACTGCGGCGTGCCCTCGCGGTCGGTGGTCACGGCGGCAAGCCCGGTCGCCGCCTGGATGATGTCGTCGTAGGCGGGCAGCTCGGCGTTCGGACCCTCGCTGCCGTAGCCGCAGGCGAAGCAATGCACGAGATCGGGCTTGATCGCCTTGAGGCTCGCGTAGTCGATGCCGAGCCGGCGCGCCGCCTGGCCGCGCATGGAGTGAACGAAGACGTCGGCGGTGGCGACTAGGCGCTTCAGCGCGTCCTGGCCGGCGGCGGTCTTGAGGTCGAGCACCAGGCTTTTCTTGGCCCGGTTGGAGTTCATGAAGATGGCGCCCATGCCGGGCGAGCGCATCGGCTCGACATGGCGCACGACGTCGCCGCCGGGCGCCTCGACCTTGATCACCTCGGCGCCCAGGTTGGCGAGCTGTTGGGTCGCCATCGGCCCGAAGATGATGGCGGTCAGGTCGACGACCCGAATGCCGTCGAGCGGCTTAGATAGGTCGGTGGCGTTTGTCATTCGGCGTCCCCCCCCCTTCGACGCGCCGCCAAGCGCATTTGCGGCGGACGGAGGTTCAATTTGCATCGACGCGGCAGACATGCAATTATTTTTTTGAAACCTGATTTCAGTAGTTGAAACATCAATCTCGACGAATGTCGGGTTTCACCGACCGACGACAGGGAGCGCGGCCGGCGTACGGGGGAAGTATGAGCAGTTACGCACCGGTCACCGCGCTCGTCCGCGGCCTCGACGTCCTCCACGCCTTGAACACCCTCGGTGGCAAGGCGGGGGTCGGCGCCGTGCACGAAATGACCGCCATCCCCAAGCCGACCATCGTGCGCATCCTGGAAACGCTTATTCATACCGGCTACGTCGCCCGCGTTGGCTCATCTAAGGTTTATGCGCTGACGGCAAAATGCATGGCGCTTGCCGGCGGCTTCGACGCCTACGACTATCTGCTGCGCCAGGCGGCGCCGGTGCTCGAAGCGGTGCGCCGGCGCCTGGTGTGGCCGTCCGACCTCGCCGTCCTCGACCGCAACGCCATGGTCATCATCGAAACTAGCCGCCAGCCCGGCGTGCTGTCGTTCAACCGCACCGTCGGCTCGCGCGTGCCGTTACTGACGACGGCGCTGGGCCGCGCCTTCCTCGCCAATGCGGCGCCGGACGTGCGCGCCCGCGTGCTCGCTGATCTGGCCGCGTCGGACGATCCGTCCAACACCATCGCCAAGACCCCGGCGCGCGCCGACGCGCTGCTCGATGCCGTACGCGAGCGGGGTTTCGCGACCTCGGACCGCGAACATATGAGCGTGGTGCGCGCCATCGCCTTTCCGATCTTCTTCAACGGCGACATCCTTGCCGCCGTAAACGTGTTCGTCGTCGCCGAGGCGATGACGCTTGCACAATTGATTGAGCGTTACGCGCCGGTTCTCGCCGAGGCTGTGCACGACATCGAACATGCGCTCCAAGGCGGCCGTGACGTGCCGTCGCCAAAGGGCGGGAATCCGCCATAAATACAGGGAATAAGCCATTGACCGGGAAACCGAAAAAGGGGACTGTTAATGGGACGCAAATGAGACAACCCAAACCGAACGGGAGGAGAAAACGATGTCTTGGATGGGTAAAATCACGGCTTCGGCGGTTGCCGGCGCCCTCGTATTTACCGGCGCCGCGGCGTTGACCAGTGCCTACGCCCAAGAAGTCAAAGGGCCGAAGGTGAACTGGAAGTTCAACGTCTGGGGCAAGAAGCGCGCCTTCACCGCCGACGTGGAAGCGTGGGGCAAGTTCCTCAAGCAAAAGACCGGCGGCAATTTCAACATCAAGGTCTATTACGGTGACCAGCTCGGCGGCAATAAGCAGAACCTCGACAACATCAAGGCCGGCGTGTTCGAAGCGGCGAAAATCTGCGCCGCCTACCATCCGGCCAAGAACCAGTCGCTGACCGTCTTGAACATGCCGTTCCTGCCGGTCGAGAACTTCGATAAGCAGCGCAAGGTGGCGGAAGCCGTCTACGCGACCGATATCGTCAAGAACGAGCTCAAGTCAAAGTGGGGCGTGATGGTGTTCTCGAGCTCGCAGCTGCCG
>JAYNJY010000008.1:17926-22979 GCA_038110665.1 Rhodospirillaceae bacterium
CGCAGTACGAGTGCATGGGCAAGGGCCGCCAGCCGAAGACCCTGGCCGATTGGAAGGGCCTGACGGTCCGTGCGCTCGGCGGTATCGCCGACGCCATGCGCAAGCTTGGTACCGGCATCTCGACGATGACCTCGTCGGAAACCTACCAGGCCATCGACCGTGGCGCCGTCGACGCGATTTCGCTGCCGTTCAGCTATGCCCACGCCGCCTTCAAGATCGATGAAGTCTCGGAATGGTTCACTTCCAACCTTTCGCCGGGCACCAACGACTGCCCCAACGTCATCAGCATCGCCGCTTGGGAGAAGCTCCCGCCGCAGTACCAGAAGCTGATGATGGAAGCCAAGGAACTGGGCTACAAGGTGCTCAAGGAAGCCTACGCCAAGGCTGATTCGGTCAACCTGCCGAAGTGGCGTAAGCGCATGGCCGAGATCAAGTACACCAAGGAAGAGCTGGCCAAGTTCCAGGAGATCGGTGGCAAGCCGGTGTACGACGCATGGGTCGAGGACAACAAGGGCAAGTTCGATTCGAAGGCCCTGATGGACGTCATGCTGAAGGCCGCGAAGTAATTCCGGCCGTCCGGTCCGAACAAAAGAAAACTGCAATGATGCCGTGCTGGAGCTACCGCTCCGGCACGGTACTTCAGGGGGACACGTAGTCGTGGACGCGACCGAAAACACATATACCGACGACAGCCTGCTGTCTCGGCTCGATCAGAAGCTGACCAAGCTCGAGGACGCCATGAGCTTCGTCGCCGCGATGGTCATCTTGTTGTTGATGATCGCCGGCACCGTCAACGGCATCGGCCGCAAATTCTTTCATTTCAATATATGGGGCTACACCGATCTGGTGCAGCTGTTCATGGTGGCGTTCTCGTTTCTCGCCATCTCGGGCATGCAGCGCGTCGGCGGCCACATCCGCATGGAACTGGTGGTTCGCCAGCTCAAGGGCCGTACGCTCTGGATCGCGGAGTTCATCGGCGTGCTGGTCGCCTTGTTCGTGATCGGCGTGCTGCTCTACTACAGTTCGACGGCATTGGAGCGCGCCATCGTGTTGGGCGACTCGACCATCGACCGCGAGCTGCCGACCTGGCCGTCGAAGCTCTGGGTGCCGTTCTCGTTCGCCGTTCTGATCGGGCGCCTGCTGCTGCAGAGCTGGGGTTATCTGCGCCTGATCAAGACACCGGACGCCACGCCCATCGCTGTGCCGCTGATGCACAGCGAGGCCGAAATGGCGGAGAAAGAAATTCATGACACCTTCGGCGATGACGAGTCCGAAGTGCATGCGCTGAAGGACTAGGGGGGCGTTATGGACGAAGTAACAATTGGTATCGTCGGCTCCGGCGCGCTGATCTTCCTGGTGCTGATCGGCGTGCGCGTGGTCTATGCCTGCGCCCTGGTCGGCATGATGGGGCTGATCAGCATCATCGGTTGGACCGGCGGTGCCGGCAACGTCGGCATGATCCCCTACGCCAAGGGTACGATCTACGCGCTTTCCGTGCTGCCGCTGTTCATCCTGATCGGCTTCCTCGCCTACCACGCGGGCATGACCGAAAAGCTGTTCGACGCGGCGCGCAAGTGGTTCGGCTGGGTGCCGGGCGGCCTCGCCGTCGCCACCGTGTTCGCGACTGCCGGCTTCGCCGCGGTCTCGGGCGCCTCGACGGCGACGGCAGCGGTGTTCGCCCGCGTCGCCATCCCGGAGATGTTGCGCTACAACTACTCGCGCCGGCTCGCGGCCGGCGTGGTCGCCGCCGGCGGCACGCTGGCATCGTTGATCCCGCCGAGCGCGATCCTGGTGATCTACGGCATCATCGTCGAGGAATCGATCGGCCGCCTCCTGGTCGCCGGTTTCATTCCGGGCATCGTCTCGGCCATCATCTACGCGCTCTTGATCATCTTCATGGCGTGGCGCAACCCGAAGCTCGGCCCCGCGGTCAAGGGCTTCAACTGGTCCGACCGCATCAAGAGCGTGCCCGGTACGTTCCCGGTGCTGTTCGTCATCTTCGTGATCTTCTTCTCGATGTACACCGGCACCGCGACGCCGACGGAGGCGGGCGCGCTCGGCTCCTTCGTCGTCCTGGTCATGGCGCTGTGGAGCGGCATGAAGTGGAACACGCTGAAGGGCGCGCTGCTTGAGACCGCGCGCCTGACGGTGATGATCTTCTCGCTGGTCTGGGGCGTGCTGATCTTCGTGCGGTTCATGGGCTTCGCCGAACTGCCGACGCTGTTCGGCGAGTGGGTGGTCTCGCTGCCGCTCCCGCCGCTCGTGATCATGATCTGCATCCTGCTGTTCTACGTCATCCTCGGCATGTTCATGGACGCCATCGGCATGCTGTTGCTGACCCTGCCGGTCGTCTATCCGGCGGTGATCGGGCTCGGCTACGACCCGATCTGGTTCGGCATCATCATCGTCAAGATGTGCGAGGTCTGCCTGATCACGCCGCCGATCGGGCTCAACTGCTACGTCGTCGCGGGCGTGCGCCCCGACATTCCGTTGCAGTCCGTGTTCCGCGGTATCGGGCCGTTCTTCCTCGCCGACCTGATCACGCTCGGCGTATTTCTGGCCTGGCCGGAAGTCATCACCTGGCTGCCGAACCTGATGCTCAAGCAAGTCTGACGGCGCGCCCGCCGGCAAAAGTCGCACCGCCGCCGGGGCTCAGGCTTCGGCGGCGGTTTTCTTTCGCATTAGGTATTTCTGGCTGCCCTCGAACACCAGTTCGCCCTTCTGGTTGTGCACCGTGGAGCGCACGGTGACGACGCCGGTGGTGTTCTGCGGCTTGACCTCGACGACCTCGAGCATGGGGTAGAGCGTGTCGCCGGCGTAGACCGGCTTCAGGAACCTGCCGGAGGTTTCGAGGAAGGCGATCAGCGCGTCCTCCATGGCGGCGGCGAGCTGGCCGGCGCCGGCGGCGGTCTGGATCAGCACCTGCATGCCGTACGCCAGCATCGCCGGGTGGCCGTGCGCCTTGCAGTACTCGACGTCGTAATGGATCGGGTGGTTGTCGCCGGACGCCAGCTGGAACGCGGCAAAGAGGGCGTCGGTCATGGTCCGGGACGGAATCGCCCAGCGGCTGCAGACCTTCATGTCCTCGAATTGGGCTGGCTCGGCAAGGCGGTGGTCGCGCGGATCGAATGGCGATGTTTCGGTCATTGAAATCGGTCTCCGCGTTGATTGAGCAGCGTCATCCTATATACCATGGTGCCGCATGCAACGGCCAAGAGCGGCCGCCAACGCGATAGGGGAAAGCATCAACGCGACCGCGCTGCTCGACGGCATCAAGGTGGTGGAGATGGGTCAGGCGCTGGCCGGCCCGTTCGTCGGCACGATCTGCGCCGATTTGTGCGCGTGCGTGATCAAGATCGAGAGCCCGGACGGCGACGCCGCGCGCGGCTGGGGCCCGCCGCATATCATCGGAGACGCAAGCGTCTTCCACTACGTCAACCGGGGCAAGGCCGCCGTCGTGCTCGGCCTGACCACGCCCGAGGACCGCGCGCGTCTGGATGCGCTGCTCGCCGGCGCCGACGTCTTCGTCCACAACATGCGCCCGGGCTCGGCTGGCAAGCTCGGCGTCGACGCCGAAAGCCTGTGCGCGCGCTTCCCGCGGCTGATCCACGGCGATATCGCCGTCTTCGGCCATGCCGGCCCGTTGAAGGACCGGCCCGGCTACGAGCTTGCGTTGCAGGCCTATGGTGGCATCCTGAGCGTCACCGGCACGCCCGAGGCCGGCCCCATGCGCGCCGGTCCCTCGATCATGGATTTCGGCACCGGCATGTGGAAGGCGCTGGCGGTGATCGCCCCGCTCTACCGGCGCACCGTCACCGGCAAGGGCTGCCGCACCGAGACTTCGCTGCTGGAGACGGCGTTGAGCTGGATGGGACTGCACCTCGCCAATTTCGCCACCGACGGCGTGCTGCCCGTGCCGATGGGCGCGGTGCATCCGCTGGTCGCGCCCTACGGCGCCTATCAGGCGTCCGACGGGCCGGTCATCATCGCCACCGGCAGCGACCGGCTATTCCAGCGCCTGGCCAAGGCGCTCGGCCAGGACGCCTGGCTCGCCGACCCGCGCTTCGCCGACAACACGTCGCGCGTCGGCCACCGCGCCTAAATAGACGCCGCCGTCGTCGCCATCGTCGCGACCCGGACCAAGACCGAGTGGGTCGATCTGCTGGCCGAGGCCGGCGTACCCTGCGTACCGATCCAGAACGCCGCCGAGCTGATGACGGACGCCCGGGTCGCGGCGACCGGCATGCTGGCGCCCGAGCCCGGCAGCGGCGTGCCGCTGGTCGGCATGCCGTTCAATGTCGACGGCGACAAGCCGCCGCTGCGCAGCGCGGCGCCGAGCCTCGATGCGGCGCGCTGGGCGCGTGCGAGCCTCGACGCCGCGATATCCGCCGACGCCGATCCGTTCGAAAGCCTGTTCGGAAGCTCAGATGCCTAGCTCGGCCTCGACGCGGGCGATCCAGGCCCGGAGGTCGGCGAAGGGCGTCAGGTCGAAGCCGCCCTCGTGGGCGAGGCGGGTGTGGGCGACGAGTGCGATGTCGGCGAGCGAAAGCGCGTCGCCGACCAGGAACTTGCGGCCCTTGAGCGCGCCATCGAGCGTCGCCAGCGCGGCGAGGCCGCGTTTCACCTTCTCCGGGTCGAGTTCGTCGGCGCGCTTGCCGAGATACTTCATGTGGAAACGACAGACCGCGACGTAGGGCTCGTGGCTGTACTGTTCCCAGAACATCCACTCCAGCATCTTGGCGCGGTCGTAGGGGGCGGCCGGGATCAGCGCAGAGCCCTTGGCGAGATAGATGATGATGGCGTTCGACTGCGCCAGGCAGCGGCCGTCGTCGAGCTTCACCGTCGGCACCTGGCCGAACGGGTTCATGGCCAGGAATTCCGGCGTGCGGCTCTCGCCCTGCATGATGTCGACGTCGACCCATTCGTAGGCGAGGCCGAGCTTGTCGCAGGTCCACTTGACCTACAGGCAGTTGCCCGAGATTAGATCGCCGTAGATTTTCGGGGATGCCTCAGCGCGGCAGGTCGGTGGTGCCCATCAGGAACTCGTCGATGG
>JAYNJY010000008.1:22989-23550 GCA_038110665.1 Rhodospirillaceae bacterium
GCCCAGACCACCAGCGACTGGCCGCGGCGCATGTCGCCGGCGGCGAACACACCGTCGATGGACGTGGCGTAGCTGTCGGTGTCGGCCTTGACGTTGCCGCGCTGGTCGTATTCCAGGCCGAAGACGTTGAGCATGCCCTCGTGCACCGGGTTGGTGAAGCCCATGGCGAGCAGCACCAGGTCGGCCTTGATCGGGAACTCGGACCCGGGCACTTCCTTCATGCCCTGCGGCCCCCATTCGAGGCGCACGGCGTTCAAGGCGGTGACCTTGCCGTCCTTGCCCTCGAACGACTTCGTCGCCACCGCCCAGTCGCGCTCGCAGCCCTCGTCGTGCGACGACGACGTGCGCAGCTTCAGGGGCCAGTCCGGCCAGGTGACGGCCTTGTTCTCCTTGACCGGCGGCTTCGGCATGATTTCCATCTGCGTCACCGACGCCGCGCCCTGGCGGTTGGCGGTGCCGACGCAGTCCGATCCGGTGTCGCCGCCGCCGATCACCACGACGTGCTTGCCGGCGGCGAGGATGTCGTAGTTGTCGAGGATCAGTTCGCCCGAGACGCGCCGG
>JAYNJY010000008.1:23560-26731 GCA_038110665.1 Rhodospirillaceae bacterium
AGGTAGCGCATGGCGAAGTGGACGCCGTCGAGGTCGCGGCCGGGGACGGCCAGGTCACGCGGCGCCTCGGCCCCGCCGGTGAGCGCGATGGCATCGAAATTCATCAACAGATTCATCGGGTTGACGTTGTCACCGACGTGGCTGTTGGGGCGGAACTCGACGCCCTCGGCCTGCATCTGCGCCATGCGCCGGTCGATCAGGCGCTTGCTCATCTTGAAGTCGGGGATGCCGTAGCGCAACAGCCCGCCGATCTTGGCGTTCTTCTCGAACACGATGACGCGGTGGCCGGCGCGCGCCAGCTGCTGGGCGCAGGCGAGCCCGGCCGGGCCGGAGCCGACCACGGCGACCTGCTTGCCGGTGCCGTGCTGCGGCACCACCGGCTGGATCCAGCCTTCGTCCCAGCCCTTGTCGACGATGGCGCATTCGATCGTCTTGATGGTCACCGGCGCGTTGTTGATGTTGAGCGTGCACGACGCCTCGCACGGCGCCGGGCAGACCCGGCCGGTGAATTCCGGGAAGTTGTTGGTCGAATGCAGCACGTCGAGCGCCTGGCTCCACTGGCCGCGATAGACCAGGTCGTTCCACTCCGGGATGATGTTGTTGACCGGGCAGCCCTGATGGCAGAACGGGATGCCGCAATCCATGCAGCGCGCACCCTGCTTCGACACGTTCTCGTCGCCGAGCGGCACGTAGAACTCGTCGTAGTTCTTCAGGCGCTTCGCCACCGCGTCGTAGGTGCGGTCCTGCCTGTCGATCTCCATAAAGCCGGTCGGCTTGCCCATGGTCCGTAAACTCCCGTCGGTTCTGGTCTATTCGCCGGCGGCGACGTTGAGCGCCGGGGCGGCTGCCGCCGCGAGCTTGGCCGCGTCCGCCTTCTCGGCCTTGAGCTCGAGCAGGGCGCGCTTGTAGTCGACCGGCAGGATCTTGAGGAACTTGGGCAGGTACTCGTCCCAGTTCGCCAGGATCTGCTTGGCCCGCTCGCTGCCGGTGTAGTGCAGGTAGCGCTCGATCAGCATCTTCAGCCGCCGGGCGTCGTCGCCGAGCATGTCGTCGAAGACGTCGGCGAACGCCATCCCGCCCTTGGCCTTGGTCTTGGTCGGGATCGGTTCGAGCTGGATCATGTCGCCGTTGCAGCGCTTGACGAAATCGCCGGCCTCGTCGAGCACGTAGGCGATGCCGCCCGACATGCCGGCGGCGAAGTTGCGGCCAGTCTTGCCGAGCACGATGACGCAGCCACCGGTCATGTATTCGCAGCCGTGATCGCCGACGCCCTCGACCACCGCGATGGCGCCGGAGTTGCGCACCGCGAAACGCTCGCCGGCGACACCATGGAAGTAGCATTCGCCGGAGATGGCGCCGTAGAGCACGGTGTTGCCGACGATGATGTTGTCCTCGGCGACGATCGGGCTATCGGGCGAGGGGCGAACCACCAGCCGGCCGCCGGAAAGACCCTTGCCGACGTAGTCGTTGGCGTCGCCGATCAGTTCGAGCGAGATGCCCTGGGCGACCCAGGCGCCGAAGCTCTGGCCGGCGGTGCCGGTCAGCTTGATCGCGATGGTGTCCTCGGGCAGGCCGGCGTGGCCGTAGCGCCGCGCGACTTCGCCCGACAGCATGGCGCCGACCGTGCGGTTAACGTTGCGCACCGGCATTTCGATGCTGACCGGCTTGCGCTCGTCGAGCGCCGGCTTGGCCAGCTCGATCAGCTTGTTGTCGAGCGCCTTCTCGAGGCCGTGGTCCTGGCGTTCGCAATTGTAGGTGGCGACGTCGTGTCCGGCGCTCGGCTTGGCGAACAAGGCCGAGAAGTCGAGGCCCTTGGCCTTCCAGTGGCTGATGGCGTCGCGCGCGTCGAGCCGGTCCATGCGGCCGATCATCTCGTTCATCGTGCGGAAGCCGAGTTCGGCCATGATCTCACGCACTTCCTCGGCGATGAAGCTGAAGAAGTTGATGACGTGCTCGGGCTGGCCGGTGAAGCGCTTGCGCAGTTCCGGGTCCTGGGTGGCGACGCCGGCCGGGCAGGTGTTGAGATGGCACTTGCGCATCATGATGCAGCCGGTCGAGATCAGCGCCGCGGTGGCGAAGCCGAACTCGTCGGCGCCGAGAAGCGCGCCGATGACGACGTCGCGCCCGGTGCGCAAGCCGCCGTCGACCTGCACGGCGATGCGGCCGCGCAACTGGTTCAGGACCAGCGTCTGGTGCGTCTCGGCGAGGCCGATCTCCCAGAACGAGCCGGCGTTCATGATCGACGTCAGCGGGCTCGCGCCGGTGCCGCCGTCGTTGCCGGAAATGGTGACGTGGTCGGCGTGCGCCTTGGAGACGCCGGCCGCGACCGTGCCGACGCCGACCTCGGAGACCAGCTTGACCGAGATGCGCGCCTGCGGGTTGACGTTCTTCAGGTCGTGGATGAGCTGCGCCAAGTCCTCGATCGAATAGATGTCATGGTGCGGCGGCGGCGAGATCAGGCCGACGCCGGGGGTCGAGTGGCGAACGCGGGCGATCCACTTGTCGATCTTGTGGCCGGGCAGCTGGCCGCCCTCGCCGGGCTTGGCGCCCTGGGCCATCTTGATCTGCAGGTCGTCGGCGTTGACCAGGTATTCCGTGGTCACGCCGAAGCGCCCGCTGGCGACCTGCTTGATCGCCGACTTCATGCTGTCGCCGTTTTCCAGCGGCTTGTAGCGGACTTCGTCCTCGCCGCCCTCGCCGGTGTTGGACTTGCCGCCCATGCGGTTCATGGCGATGGCGAGCGTGGTATGCGCCTCCCATGAGATCGAGCCGAACGACATCGCGCCGGTGGCGAAACGCTTGACGATCGCGCTCGCCGGTTCGACCTCGTCGAGCGGCACGGCGACGCCGGCGCGCTTGAGCTTGAACAGCCCGCGCAGGTTGCGGAGCTTGGTCGACTGGTCGTTGACCCGGGCAGTGAAGCGCTTGAAGCCCTCGTAGTTGCCGGACCGCACCGCGTGCTGCAGCAGGCCGACGGTCTCCGGGTTCCAGACGTGTTCCTCGCCGCGCAGCCGGAAGGCGTATTCGCCGCCGACGTCGAGCGAATTGCGGAGCACCGGGTCGTCGCCGAAGGCGGCGGTGTGGCGGCGCACGGTCTCTTCCGCGATCTCGTCCAGGCCGATGCCCTCGATCTGGGTCGCGGTCTTGGTGAAGTACTTGTCGACGAAGGCG
>JAYNJY010000008.1:26741-27948 GCA_038110665.1 Rhodospirillaceae bacterium
GCCTTGATGTAGCGCTTGTGGACCTCGTACTCCTTAGTCATCGGCTCGGACAGCTCGTGACGGAGCGACGACAGCGTGTCGAGCGCGAGATACGGGTTGATCGCCTCGGCGCCGTAGCCGGCGAGCAGGCAGAAGTCGTGCACCTTGCGGGCCTCGCCGGTTTCGACGACGAGGCCTACCTCAGTGCGCAATCCGGCCCGGATCAGGAAGTGGTGCACGGCGGCGGTCGCCAGCAACGACGGGATCGCCACGTTATCGGCGTTCACGCCGCGGTCGGACAGCACCAGGATGTTGCGGCCGTCCTCGACGGTGCGCTTGGCCTGCTCGCACAGATCGGCGAGCGCCTTTTCCATACCCTTGGCGCCGTTCTTGACCGGGTAGCAGAACGACAGCGTTTCGGCGTGGAAGTCGGCGTGCAGCACGTGCTGGATGCGCCGCACCTTCTCCAGATCGCCGTTCGACAGGATCGGCTGGCGCACCTCGAGCCGCTTGTGGCTGCCGCCGGTCTCGAGGTCCAGCAGGTTCGGCCTGGGCCCGATCAGCGACACCATCGACATCACCGATTCCTCGCGGATCGGGTCGACCGGCGGGTTGGTGACCTGGGCGAATTCCTGGTGGAAGTAGTCGAACAGCACCTTCGGCCGGTCCGACAGCACCGCCGGCGGAATGTCGCGGCCCATGGAGCCGACCGGGTCCTCCCCCTTTTCGGCCATCGGCAGCAGGAAGAACTTGATGTCTTCCTGGTTGTAGCCGAACGCCTGTTGGCGATCGAGCAGGGTGCGCCGGTCCGGTGGCATCGCCGAAACCTCGGGCGGCAGGTTCTCGAGCTTGATCTGCGTCGCGTTGAGCCACTCGCGGTAGGGCTTGGCCGCGGCCAGCGTTTCCTTGAGTTCGGCGTCGTCGACGATGCGGCCCTCTTCGAGGTCGATGAGCAGCATCTTGCCCGGCTGCAACCGCCATTTGGTGACGATGTTCTCTTCCTTGTAGGGCAGCACGCCGACCTCGGAGCCGAGCACGACGTGGTCGTCGTCGGTGACGATGTAGCGCGCCGGACGCAGGCCGTTGCGGTCGAGCGTGGCGCCGATCTGGCGGCCGTCGGTGAAGGCGATGGCGGCGGGGCCGTCCCAGGGTTCCATCAGCGCGGCGTGGTACTCGTAGAAGGCGCGGCGCTTCTCGTCCATCAGCGGATGGCCGTCCCAGGCTTCCG
>JAYNJY010000009.1:0-27608 GCA_038110665.1 Rhodospirillaceae bacterium
AAGATCGAGACGGTCGCCAAGAAGATCTACGGCGCCAAGGAACTGACGGCGGACGCCAAGGTGCGCCAGCAGTTGCACGAATGGGAGAAGGAAGGCTACGGCAAGTTCCCGATCTGTATTGCCAAGACGCAGTACAGTTTCTCGACCGACCCGAACCTCAAGGGCGCGCCCAGTGGCCATACGATCAACCTGCGCGAGGTCCGGCTATCCGCCGGTGCCGAGTTCATCGTCGCCATCACCGGCGAGATCATGACCATGCCGGGCCTGCCACGGGTGCCTTCGGCCAATTCGATCTTCCTCAACGCCAAGGGTGATATCGAAGGGTTGTTCTAGGTCAATCCCGGCGGCTCGCCGTCCTGCTATGATGGCTGCCTTCGAGACGAATTTTTTACCGGAGGAACGGCGATGAGCATTCGTACCATGCTGGTGCCCGTCAGGGGCGACGGGAAAGGGGAGGGCGTGCTCGATCACGCGCTGGCGCTCGGCCGCCCGTTCAACGTCCATATCTACGTCGTTCACTGCCGCGCCAGGGCCGAGGACTTGTTGCCCTACAGCACGGTCATGACCAGCGGCATGCGGTCCTCCATCCTGGAGGCGGCGGTCAAGGCCGCCGAGGAGGAGGAGGCCCGCGTCCGGGGGCTGTTCATGGAGTACCTGGCCGGCCATGAAATCCAGTTGATCGAAGAGCCGCCCGCACCCGATGGCGTGGTCACGGCGTCATGGCACGAGATCCAGGGCAAGCAGGCGCATGTGGTCGCGGTGCGCGGCCGCCTCGCCGACGTCATCGCCGTCGCCAGGCCGGAATCGGGCGGTCTCGGCCACGCCACTTTCGAAGCCGCCTTGCTCGAGACTGGCAAGCTGGTGTTGCTCTGCCCGCCGGAACCGGTCGGCACCATCGGCCGCCACGTCTGCCTGGCGTGGAACGGCAGCGCCGAGTCGGCGCGTGCCGCCAGTGCCGTGCTGCCGTTGCTGGAGTGTGCCGAGAAGGTGACGCTGTTCACCGCGCCCGAAAACCTGCAGGACGAACTCACCGTCGACGATCTCATCAACCACCTCGGTTGGCACGGCGTCGAGGGCATCGTGCGCCATCTCGACGTTTCGGCGCATGACATCGGCGGCGCGCTTCTGGACAACACCAAGGCGGCCGGCGGCGATGTGCTGGTGATGGGCGGTTACGGCCACAGCCGGCGCCGTGAGCTGGTGATGGGCGGTGTCACCCGCTTCATCGCCGAGAACACCGACGTTCCGGTGCTGATGACGCACTGACCCACCAGAGTAGGTATCCTTGAGAGTCCGTGTCGTGCGAGTCGTCGCGTTGGCGTTGGCGGGAGGGTTGCTGGCACCGGCGACATCGGCCGAAGAAGCCCTGTTCGGTGCTTCGACCTTGCCGCAACCGGTACAAATGGCGAAATCCGGAGGCGATCGACGTCAGCGCGGCGAAGGCCGTCCCGAAGGTCGACGAAGCACCGGCGGAAGCGGCGGCGGCGAGAGTGGTGGTGGAAACTATGGAGGTTGCGTCGCCTGCCGCGGTATCGATGGCTACGTCTCTCCCACCGAGATCGGCGATGAGGTTCGCCTAATGGTCGGCAAGATGCGCGGCGTCGACAAAAACTATGCGGTCCAGGTCCAGAAGGAACGCGGCGGCACCGAGACCGGCCTCAAGGCGAAGTTCATCGACGGCGGCGAATGCCCGGAGATCGACAGCGAGCAATGGGCGATCGACTATTCTCACAAGCGACCTATCCCTGCCATTCATAAGGGTGTCGATATCCCGCAGCCGACCGGAACGCCGATCCGCGCCGTCGCCGCCGGCACCGTCATCGGCAAGTTCGAGAACGCGGACAATCGCAAGGGCATCGAGGTCATGCTGCGGCATTCACCCGAGCAGGCCGGTCACGAATTCTGGACTTACTCGCAATACACCCATCTGTTTGAGATGTCGCCGCTGGAAATCGGCGCAATTGTCTTCATGGGCCAGGAAATCGGTAAGACCTCGAACACCGGGGTCATGGGCCGGCGCGAACGGCGCCCGGCGCTGCATTTCGCAATCGTCTACAGCCGCCATCCGGAATGGTCGAATCACGGTATCTTCGTTATCCCGAAGGACGGTTACTGGATGGATCCGAACGCCTTCTATCGCTTGGAAGGACCTTACGATTCGAAGACGCTGGCCGCCCTGCCGGCGGATGCCAAACAGGTGCCTGTCCCTTACATGAAGCCGGACGGCTCGTTCATACCGGCAGGCACCAAACGCATCTGGCCATATCCCTGCCCCTAGGCGTATCGTGGTGCGCCGATTCCCATGCCGCTGCTGGCGGCCCACCATACCGGACCCCGCGCCATGAAAGATGCTCCGCAGACCAATTCACACATCGTTGCCGCGTTCGAGGGAAAAACGAAAAAGTCGAAGGCGCGGCATCTACGTGCCAGGAACGTATTCCCGAGCGGCATCGTGCACGACTCGCGCCACATGTGGCCCTATCCGCTATACGTCGAGCGTGCCCTTGGTTCGCGCAAGTGGGACGCCGACGGCAACGAGTTGATCGACTTCTACGGCGGCCATGGCTCGTTACTGCTCGGCCATGCCCATCCGAGCCTGATCAAGGCGGTCAACGACCAGATCGCGCTCGGCACCCATCCGGCAGCCTGCCATGAGAACGAGATCACCTGGGGCGAACAGATCAAGCTGTTGATCCCGTCGGCCGAGCGGGTGCGCTTCACGTCCTCCGGCACCGAGGCCAACCTGCTCGGTATCCGGCTCGCCCGCGCATTCACCGGGCGTAAGAAGTTGATGCGTTTCAAGCACCACTTCCACGGCTGGCAGGACCACGTCGCCTTCGGCTCCAAGTTCCATGCCGGCACCGCCGACGTGCCGGGCGTGCTGCCCGGTATCGTCGAGAACGTCATCGTCGCCGATCCGGCCGACCCCGACGCGGTGAAGAAGACGCGCGAAACCGACCCGGACATCGCCGCCGTGATCCTGGAGCCGACCGGCGCCGGTTCCGGCCAGGTGCCGCTCGGCCGGGAGTTCGCGCGCATGTTGCGCGACGTCACCGAGGCCAAGGGCATCGTCCTGATGTTCGACGAGGTGGTCACCGGTTTTCGCGTCTCGCCGGGCGGTGTCCAGGCCGCATGGGGCATCCTGCCCGACCTGACGGGCCTGGCGAAGATCCTCTCGGGCGGGCTGCCCGGCGGCGCCATCTGCGGGCGCAAAGACATCATGCGCCATCTCGACTTCGAGGCGGCCGAGAAGGAAGGTTTCGCCAAGATTCCGCATCAGGGCACGTTCAACGCCAATCCACTGTCGGCGGCGGCCGGCGTCGTCATGCTCGGCCAGGTCGCCGAGGGCGACCCGACCGAACGCGCCAACACTCAAGGCGAGAAGCTCGTCGCGGTCTGGAATCGGGAATTCGCCAAGGCCGACGTCGCCTGGGCTGCCTACGGCCAGGGGTCGAGCGTCTATGTCTTCACCAACCCGAAGGGGCTCGACATCGATCCCGAGAACTTAGACGCCCACGCCTTGCCCTTGGACGACCTCGCGGCCGGCGGCGGCCATCCGGCGGCGGGCCTGTTCCGCCTGGCGCTGCTGGTCAATGGCGTCGACATTTCGAGCAAGCCAGGAATGATCGTCTCCGCCGTGCACGGCGACGACGACATCAGCGCCAGCGCCGAGGCGCTGGCGGCGTCCCTCGCCATGCTACGTGCCGAGGACCGTCTTTAACGCGCTCAGTTGAAGGCGTTGCCCGGCTCGGCGCCCAGTTTCTTCAGGATGATGGCGAGCGGGCAGAACCCGGTCAACGCCGCCTGCAGCATGTTGACGCCGACGAAGGCGGTGAACCACAGCCAATTGACGTGGTGGTAGTGGGCGAGCGCCAGGCTGGCCAGGATGAACAGGCCGGCGAAGGCGAATACGAGACGGTCGATGCTCATGGCTCCGGTTTCCTCGGATGAAATTGCGCGCGGCGCGATGTGCCGTTGGCCCAGTTCATAGCGCAATCGGCAGGTCCGGTCGGTGACTATGTCACCAGTGCCGGTCAATAGCCGATGGCGCAACCGTCCTTGCGCGGTTCCGAGCCGCCGGTGAAGATGCCGCGCTCGTGGTCGATCCAGATCGCCTGCGAGCCGCCGATGGGCTTCGCCGGGCGCACGCGCCGGTGGCCGAGCTTCTCGAGGCCGGCGACCACGTTCTCGGGAATGGCGCCCTCCATCTCGACGTCGCCGGTACCCGGGTCGGGGAAGATGCGCGGTGCGTCCTGTGCCTCCTGGATGTCCATGCCGAAGTCGAAGTAGCGGGTCAGGAAGTGCATATGACCAAAGGCCTGGTACTGGCCGCCCATGACGCCGAACGGCATTACTACCTTTTCGCCCTTGGTGACCATGCCCGGGATGATGGTGTGCAGGGGCCGCTTTTCCGGCGCGATGCAGTTGAGGTGACCCGGCTCGATGACGAAACCCTGCGCCCGGTTGGTGAAGGTGACGCCCGATTTCGGCGCCATCATGCCGTTGCCGAAGTTGGAGAAGAGCGTGTTGATTAACGAGCACGCGTTGCGGTCCTTGTCGACGACCGAGATGTAAACCGTGCTCTTGTGGTCTGGCATGGAGGGTTTCGGCAGTTCGCCCATGCGCGTCTTCGGGTCGATCATGGCGCGCAGTTCGTCGGCGCGTTCGGCCGACAGCATGCCGTCGGTCGGTACGTCCGCCTTCATTGGGTCGGCGACGAAGGTGTTGCGGTCCTGATAGGCGAGGCGCCCGGCCTCGATCTCGATATGCAGGCGCTCGACCGAAACCGGGTCGACGCCCTCGGTCGAATAGCCTGACATGATATTGAGCAATTGCAGCGCAGTGACGCCCTGGCCGTTCGGCGGGCATTCCCAAATGCGATGGCCGCGGAACTCGGTCGAGATCGGCTCGACGTAGTAGCCCTTGGCGGAGGCGAAGTCGTCCAGCGTGTGAAGCCCGCCGTGCTCTCGCAGGTATGCTACCATGTCCTCGGCAATCTCGCCGGTGTAGAAGGCGTCACGGCCATTCTTGGCGATGGCTTCGAGCGTGTTGGCGAGTTCCGGCTGGTAGTGCATTTCGCCGACGCCGGGCGTCCTGCCGCCCGGCATGAACACGCGCTTCAGGTTCTCATCCTTTTCCAGGAGCGCGACCGCGAAGGCGAAATCGACGCTGATCCTGGACGCCACCGGATAGCCATGTCGGGCATACCGGATGGCCGGTTGCAGAATCTCGTCGAGGCCCAAGCGGCCGTGGTCGCGGTTGAGCTGCCACCAGGCGTCGACGGCGCCGGGGATCACGGCGGCGTGCGGGCTCTGCTGCGGGATCTTCTTGATGCCGTTCTCCAAGAACCACTCGGCGTGGGCCGCCTTCGGCGCCTTGCCAGAGCCGTTGAAGGCGATGACGTCGGCGCCGCCGTTCGGCGCGTAAAGGCAGAAGCAGTCGCCGCCGATGCCGGTCGATTCGGGCTCGACCACGCACTGTACGGCGCAGGCCGCCATGGCGGCGTCTAGCGCGTTGCCGCCGCGTCGGAGGATGTCGAGCGCGGTCGCCGTCGAAAGCGTGTGCGAGGTGGCGGCCATCCCGTTCACGCCGTGGGCCGGCGAGCGGCCGGGGAGTTCAAGATCGCGCATCGGGGGTCTCCAGGGTGCTAGATTTACCGCCGCTTGGATTGCGCACGGTACATTCGATTCATCTGAATGAAAACGGTTTTTCCGCCAAAAAGCAAAGCCCAATTGCGCCGTTCCGAAGGGGCTAGTCAGCCCCACGAGCGCTTGCTAAGCTTTCTTCACCAACTGGGCTGCCGGCAGAGCACGCGCAGCTCGCTGGGGCCGGACAGCGGCTCAATCCATAGGGAGATAAAACATTATGATACCAAAGATTTTTGGTTTCGCCGCCGTATTCGCGGCGGTACCGGCCTTGATGTTAGCAACACCGGCCACGGCGAAGATTCCGTGTTCGACCGCGAAGATGGTGGTGCCATGGAAAGCCGGTGGCGACACAGATCTGGTGTTCCAGGTGGTCGCAAAGGCGATAAATGAGTCCGGCTTCAAGCCGAAGCTGCAAATCGTCCACATTTCCGGACAGAGTGGAAACAAGGGCGCTAAAGAAGTCAAGAATGCCAAGCCGGATGGCTGCACGCTTTTGGCTATCCACGAGAGCCAAATCACGACCTTCCTCGCCGGTCGCGTCGACTTCACCTGGAACGCCTTCGAGCCCGTGTCGTTGCTCACCTATACGCCCTCGGTCCTCGGTGCCAGTGCCAAGGTTTCCTTTAGCGACATCAAGGGCCTCGTCGACTACGCCAAGAAAAACCCGGAGGGCCTCAAGGTCGGTGTGACTACCGGCTCGACCAGCCAGTTCTTCAACCTGGTGATCGAAGACGAGACGCAGACCAAGTTCAAATACGTGCCCTACGAAGGCACGCGCGAACGCCTGACGGCGATCCTCGCAAATAACGTCGACGTCGGCGAAATGAACATCCTGACCGCCAAGAAGTACATTCAGGAAGGTTCCATGAAGGCGCTCGGTATCGCCACTGAGAAACGCGACCCGCTGATGCCCCAACTCAAGACGATGAAGGAACAGGGTGTCAACGTCGTCTACGGCCTCAATCGCGGCGTCGTTGCGCCCAAGGGCACGCCGGCAGACGTGATCAAGACCTACGAGACCGCCTTCGCCAAAGCGATGACGCACAAGGACGTAGTCGCGCACATGAAAAAGGCGGGCACCTGGATCGTCTACAAGAACGCCGCCGACTATAAGAAGTTCTTCCAGCAGTCCTTCGCCCAGCACGTTAAGGTCGCCAAGAAGATCGGCATGTACAAGGGCTGATGCTCTGGTGCCGCCGGTGCCGCGTAGGTGCGGCACCGGCGGTTTCATTTTTCGGACCGCCCCATGCGTTCACTCAACCCCAATATCGTCATCGCGCTGCTGTTGCTCGTCGTCTGCGGTGTGATGTTCTACGACACATTCCTCTACAAGCTGGTGCCGGGCGCCATCATCGGCTCCAAGATATGGCCGCGCATCGTCACGATCGCGCTTGCCATCCTGTCGGCAATCTATCTGGTGCAGTCGCTGCGCGCCGAACCGGTCGCCACCGAAAGAGACGGCGCGCAGTTTAATTTCTCCGCCTGGCTCAAGACAAACCGCAACGTCATCGGCTGCTTTGTACTCTATGGCTTGTTCCTGATTTCGCTCGAATGGCTGGGTATGCTGATCGGCGGCATCGTTTTCGTGTTTGTGACGCTCTGCTTCATCGGCGGTACGGAGCGCAGGAGTCTCGCGGCCAACGCCGCCGTCGCCATCATCACCATCGGCTCAATGTGGTCGATATTCACCTTCGCGCTCGGCGTCATCCTACCGCCGGGCGAGATTTTGCCGCAATAGGGGCCGGCCATGGTTTGGGAGAACATCGCCGGCGCCTTCGACGCGGTCTTTCATCTTAAGAACCTGCTGCTGATGACGCTCGGTGTTTCCGCCGGTCTGATCGCCGGCGCGATTCCGGGTTTCACCATCACCATGGCGGTAGTGCTGACGCTGCCGTTCACCTTCGGTATGAGCGCCGTCGACGGCATCTCGACCATGATCGGCGTCTTCGTCGGCGGGCTTTCGGGCGGCCTGATGTCGAGCGTGCTTACCGGCATCCCCGGCACGCCGTCCTCTGTCGCCACCACATTCGACGGCTACCCGATGACCCGCGCCGGTCGTCCCGGCCTGGCGCTGGGCTTGGGCGTCTGGTCGTCCTTCTTCGGCGGCTTGATTTCCGCCGTCTTCCTCATGCTGTTGGCGCCGACGCTGGCGCGCATCGGCCTCGAATTCGGGCCGTGGGACTATTTCTCGCTGGTGCTGTTCGCGCTCACCATCACCGCCAGCCTGGCCGGTGAGAACTTGGTCAAGGGCGTCATCGCCGGCGTGCTCGGCTTGCTCGTCACCGCCATCGGCGAGGATGAGGTCAGTGGCGTGGCGCGCTTCACCTTCGGTTGGGATGCGCTCAAGCAGGGCTTTGATTTTCTTCCCGTGCTGGTCGGACTGTTCGCCTTCAGCCAGTTGCTGACCGATCTCCGCGATTCCGACAAGGCCTTGAAGCCCATGGTGGTGAGTTCCAAGCGCATCGCCATCGAACACCTCGCCGCGGTCAAGACCATCGTCCGCAACTGGACGGTGCTGGCGCGCTCGTCGGTGATCGGCATTTTCGTCGGCATCCTGCCCGGCGCCGGCGGCACCATTGCCAACATCCTCGCCTACGATCAGGCCAAGAAGGCGTCCAAGACGCCAGAGCGGTTCGGCACCGGCACGCCCGAAGGTATCATCGCGCCGGAAAGCTCCAACAACGCCGTCGAGGGTGGCGCGCTGATCACCATGATGGCTCTCGGCATTCCCGGCGACATCGTCACCGCTGTCATGCTGGGTGCGCTCCTGATCCACAACATCGCGCCGAGCCCGACCTTCATCTCGACCGAACCGGTGCTGGCCTATTCGATCATGGTGGCGTTCTTCGTGTCGCTGTTCATTATGCTCGGGTTGCAGGCGGTGTGCCTGCGTATCTTCGTGCTGGTGACGCGGGTGCCGATGTACCGGCTGGCTATCGTCATCCTGGCCTACTGCGCCATCGGCATCTTCGCGCTCAACAACATCGTGTTCGATCTTTGGGTGCTATTGGTATTCGGTATCCTCGGCTACGCCATGCGCCGCTACGGCTTTCCGCTGGCTCCGATGATCCTGGGCGTGGTGCTCGGCGACAACGCCGAGATCAACCTGATCCGCGCACTCGCCACCGATTCCGACCTGACCATCTTCTTCACGCGGCCGTGGTCGCTGTTCTTCATGATGATCGCCGCGTTCTCGACCGCGTTCCCGTGGTACCAGAAGCACCGCGGACGGCGGAAATGGACGCTGTTCTTCATGCCCTCCATAGCCTTGTCGCTGTCGTTGCCTCTGGCGCTGATGGAGGGCGTATTCAGGCCGTCCATCGCGGCGGCGCTTTTCCTGGCCGGCGTCGTCCTGCTATACCGACGCCATCGCGGCGGCTGGGCCCTCGACCCAAGCCTCGCCAACGACCATCAACTGAGAGAGGGTTGATCCGACATGACCGAATGGTGGCGCGACATCTACGATGCGCTCAAGGAAGCCGACGTGAAGCAGGTGGTCTATGTGCCCGACGCCGGCCACGCCAAGTTGATCGACGCCTGTATTGCCGATAACGACATCCGCGCGGTGCCCCTGACGACGGAAGAAGAGGGCATCGCCATGTTGGCCGGTGCCTGGCTCGGTGGCCAGCGCGGCGCCATGCTGATGCAGTCCAGCGGCGTCGGCAATTGCATCAACATGATCGGTCTGATGCGAACCTGCCGCTTTCCGTTCGCTGCCTTTGTCACCATGCGCGGCCAGTGGCACGAGTTCAATCCGTGGCAGATGCCCATGGGCCGCGGCACCGAGCCGACGCTCAGGGCCATGGACGTGATGTGCGAGACGGTCGAAGACCCAGCCGATGTCGGCGCCCAGTCGCGCGCCATCCTGCACCGGGCCTTCGTCGGCATGCACGTCGGCGCGCTGCTGCTGCACCAGCGCCTGATGCCGGTGAAAACCTTCGGCAAGTGAGAGGGGAGAGATAGCCATGAGCGATTTGAGCCGTGCCGACAAGTTCCCGCTCCGCCGTCGCGAGGTCGCCAAGAAAATCCTCGACGCCGGGGGTGACGACCTGCTGCTGATCACCGGGCTGGGCTCGACAAACTGGGATTTCACTGCCGCCGGCGACTGTGAGCGCATCTTTCCGCTGTGGGGCGCCATGGGTGGCGCCGTGCCGATGGCGCTGGGGCTGGCGCTCGCCCAGCCGACCAAGCGCGTCATGGTCGCCACCGGCGATGCCGAAATGCTGATGGGCATGGGCTCGCTTGCGACCGTGGCCGTGCAGGCGCCCGACAACCTGACCATCGCCGTATTCGACAACGAGCGCTACGGCGAGACAGGCATGCAGGCGACGGCGACGGCGCATAAGACCGACCTCGCAGGCGTCGCCAAGGCCTGCGGCTTTCCACTGGCGACGACGGTTTCGAGCGAAGCCGAGTTGGAGTCGGCGATACCGCAGATGCTGACAGTGCGAGGCCCGTCGCTCTTCGTCATCAAGGTGCGGGCCGAGCCGCTGCCCTTCGTGCTGCCGGCCAAGGACGGTGCCTACCTGAAGGACCGCTTCCGCCTTGCCCTGTTGGGGGAGGCGGGTATCGTCTGAAGAGAATGATTGTTCCGACGGGAGGATAAGATGGCCGAACTGCCCAAACTCGACATGTACATCAACGGTGAGCGGGCGAAGCCCGCTTCCGGCGAGTATTTCGAAACCTTCAACCCGTTCACCGGCAAGCCCTGGGCGCTGGTCGCGCGCGGCGACGCCAAGGATGCCGAGCGCGCCGTGGCGGCGGCCAAGGCGGCGCTGGAGAATCCGGAATGGGCGGGATTGAACGCGACCCAGCGCGGCCATCTGCTCAGGCGCTTGGGCGACATCGTCGCCGCCAACGCCGAGCGCCTCGGCCAGCTCGAGGTCCAGGACAACGGCAAGCTCATCGCCGAGATGGGCATGCAGTGCAAGTACCTGCCGCAGTGGTACTACTATTTCGGCGGCCTCGCCGACAAGATCGAGGGCTCGGTGTTGCCCATCGACAAGCCCGACACCTTCACCTACACCCGGAGCGAGCCACTCGGCGTCTGCGTCATGATCACGCCCTGGAACTCGCCGCTGCTGCTGCTCACCTGGAAGCTGGCTCCGGCGCTGGCGGCGGGCAATACGGTGGTGGTGAAGCCGTCCGAATTCACCTCGGCCTCGACGCTGGAGTTCGCCAAGCTGGTCGAGGAAGCGGGCTTCCCCAAGGGCGTATTCAACGTCGTCACCGGTTTCGGCAAGGAAGCCGGCGAGCCGCTCGTCACCCATCCCGACGTCGCCAAGGTCGCCTTCACCGGCGGCGCGCTTTCCGGTTCGCACGTCTATCAGCAGGCTGCCAAGAGCCTCAAGAAGGTCAGCCTCGAGCTTGGCGGCAAGTCGCCCAACATCGTCTTCGGCGACTGCAACATGGAAAACGCGGTCAAGGGCGCCATCTCCGGCATCTTCGCCGCCACCGGCCAGACCTGCATCGCCGGCTCGCGCCTCTTGGTGCAGGAGTCGATCCACAACGAGTTCGTCGACAAGCTCGTCGCCTTCGCCAAGACCGCGCGCATGGGCAATCCCATGGATATTGACACTCAGGTCGGTCCGGTCACCACCATGCCGCAGTACGAGAAGATTTTGGGTTACATGGACGTCGCCCGCACCGACGGCGCCGAGTGCCTGTTGGGCGGCGGCAAGGCGACCCGGCCCGAATGCGGCGACGGCTGGTTCGTCGAGCCGACGATCTTCGCCGGCGTCAACAACAAGATGCGCATCGCCCAAGAAGAGGTGTTCGGTCCGGTGCTGTCGATCATCCCGTTCAAGGACGATGACGAGGCGGTCGCTATCGCCAACGACGTCGTCTACGGCCTGGCGTCCGGCATCTGGACCACCGACATCCGCCGCGCCATCGAGATTCCGAAGCGCATCAAGTCGGGCACTGTCTGGGTCAATACCTACCGCGCGGTCAGCTACGTCGCGCCGTTCGGCGGCTACAAGCAATCGGGCCTGGGGCGCGAGAGCGGCCAGCAGGCGATCCAGGAGTACCTGCAGACAAAGACGATCTGGATTTCGACGGCGACCGAGACCCCCAACCCCTTCGTCATGCGCTAGGAGGCATTCATGGCTGCTCAAGACAAGGTCGCGCTGGTCACCGGCGCGGGCTCCGGCATCGGACGCGCATCCGCCATCGCGCTGCTGAGGGCCGGCTACAAGGTGGTGCTGACCGGAAGGCGCCTGGATGCGCTGGAGGAGACGCTGGGGCTGGCGGGCGACCGGGCCAAGGCCGGCATGGCGGTGTCCGCCGACGTCGGCAAGCCGGAGCCCGTCGCCGATCTGTTCGCCAAGATCAACTCGGCGCACGGGCGCCTGGACGTGCTGTTCAACAACGCCGGCGCAAACGCGCCTGGCATTCCTTTCGAGGACTTGGCCTTCGAGCAGTGGCAGAAGGTCGTCGACGTCAACCTGACGGGATCGTTCCTCTGCGCCCAGCAGGCCTTCCGCATGATGAAGGCGCAGTCACCGATGGGCGGGCGCATCATCAACAACGGCTCGATCTCGGCGCATGCGCCGAGGCCCGATTCGGCGCCCTATACCTCGACCAAGCACGCCATCACCGGCTTGACCAAGACGCTGTCGCTGGACGGACGTAAGTACGACATCGCGGTCAGCCAGCTCGACATCGGCAACGCCTTGACGGACTTGGCCAAGCGCATGTCCACGGGCGTCAAGCAGGCCAACGGCGAGATCGCCGTCGAGGCGATGATGGACGTCGAGAAGGTGGCCGAGGCCGTCGTCTACATGGCCGGCCTGCCGCTCGACACCAACATCCAGTTCATGACCATCATGGCGACCAAGATGCCCTTCGTCGGCAGGGGATGAGTCGTGAGTGACGCGGCGCGCTGCGATCTGCTGGTCAAGGGCGGCACGGTCTACGACGGCGATGGCGGCCCCGGCATCGCCGCCGACGTGGCGATCACCGGAGAGCGGGTTGTCGCCGTCGGCGCGCTTTCCGACTGGCGTGCGGAACATACCCTCGACGCCGCGGGCAAGGCCGTGGCGCCCGGCTTCATCGACACCCACACCCATGACGACATGGCGCTGCTGCGCCCTAACGGCATTCCGGAAAAGACCGCCCAGGGCGTGACCACGGTGGTCGTCGGCAACTGTGGCGTCAGTGCCGCGCCGTTCGGTCCGCGTGACGAACTGAAGGAGCCGCCGTTCATTTTCCTGGGCGTCGGCTCGGGCCATCGGTTCGAGCGCTTCGCGGACTACATGGCGGCGCTCGCGGAAGCCAAACCGGACGTTCATGTGGTGCCGCTGGTCGGCCACTCCAACCTGCGCGCTGCCGCCATGGACGACATCCACCGGCCGGCGACGGAAAGCGAGATCGCCCGAATGCGCGCGCACCTCGACGAGGCCATGAACGCTGGCGCCGCCGGCTTCTCGACCGGGCTGGCATATCCCTCCGGCGCCGCCGCGCCGACCGACGAGATCGTCGAGCTTGCCAAGGTCGCGGGCGCGCAGGGCGGGCTCTACGCAACTCACATGCGAAACGAGTCGGACGCCGTCGTGCAATCGGTCGAGGAAGCCATCCACATCGGTCGCCGGGGCGGCCTGCCGGTGGTCATCTCGCACCACAAGTGCGGCGGCACCGCCAACTGGGGCAAGTCGGTCGAAACGCTCGCGCGCATCGACGCCGCATCCGCCAGCGGTCAATCCGTCAACCTCGACGCCTATCCCTATACGGCGAGTTCGACCGGGCTGATGGCCAAGTTCGCGCGGGTCGCCGAGCGCGTACTGGTGACCGAGTCGGATACCCATCCCGAGCAGGCCGGACGCGAGCTTGCCGCAATCATGGCCGATTGGGGCTGCGACTTTGAAACCGCCGTCGAGCGGCTGTTGCCGGCCAAGGCAGTCTACTTCCAGATGTCCGAGGACGATCTCGAACGCATCCTCTCGCATCCCAACTGCATGGTCGGTTCCGACGGCATGCCGTCCGACAAGCATCCGCATCCCAGGCTCTACGGCACTTTTCCGCGCGTGCTCGGGCATTACGCCCGCGAGCGCGGCCTGTTCGACCTGGCGGCGGCCGTCCACAAGATGACCGGATTGCCGGCACGGTGCTTCGGGCTCAAAGATCGCGGCCGCATCGCGCCCGGCATGGCGGCAGACGTGGTGGTGTTCGATGCGGCGCGGATCATCGACTGCGGCACCTACGAGGCCCCGGTGCAAGCGCCGGACGGCATCGAAGCGGTGATCATCGCGGGGCGGCTGCGTTCGGGCGGTTGAGCGGTACGCTCACGACAGGGGCTTGGCAGGCTCGCTGGACTTTAGGATATCGATCGCTTCCTCGAGTTGGGTGATCGACTCCTTGCGCTGGTCGTCGCTCATGCGCATGAGTTCGACCCAGAGCCGGAGGCCGCGCACGTTGTCGCGGCGGATATAGCGTTCGGTCGCGTCCCAATTGACGAAGATGCCCGTAACGGCGTAGGGCGTGACCGGATCGCGGATGCCCTTGACCTGGATCGGCTCGCCGGGCTCGGCGTCGATCTCGTCGCGAACCAGTGCGAAAGTTTCGTGCGAGAGGGTGATGCCGTCGGGTGCCCAGATCGATTCCAGGCGCGCCGCCAGGTTCACCTGGCCGCCGATGATGGTGTAGTCGATGCGCTGCTCTGAGCCGAAGTTGCCGACATTTCAGTAACCCGTGTTGATGCCGCAGCGGATGTGAAGCGGGTGCTGGAAACCCATGACCGCCCATTTGGCGCGCAGATTGACCATGCTCAAGGCCAAGGAACTGGTCGGAAAGGCGATCGAGAGCATGACCCTCGACGACGCCAAGGCGATCTACAACGGTCCCAAGGACGCCGCGACGCAGTACTTTCGCCGCGTCGCCACGCCGGATCTAAAGGCGACCGTGGCGCCGGTCGTCGACGGCGCGCTCAAGCACGTCGGCGCCGTCGCCGCCTACGACCAACTCGTAGGCAAGTACAAGACCGTGCCCTTCGTTCCCGATCCCAAGGCCGATCTCACCAGCCATGCCACCAACCTCGCGCTCGAGGGTCTGTTCAAGTACCTGGCGAGCGAAGAAGCGGCGATCCACGACAACCCGGCGAAGCGTACGACCGAGTTGCTGACCAAGGTGTTCGGCGCCAAGTGATAAAATTTTCGGCCGATCTGTGACCATCGTCACGGCAATCGTATCGGGAACGGGTAGAGTCCGGCGTGAGGGTTCTTGACGAGGGGTGTGAACCAAATGTCCGACCATATTGACAGATACGACGACCTGTCGCCCGCCGGCCGGGCCGGCGGCGTCGCCGGCTGGGACGGGGCCGAACGGCGCCAACGCGACCGCCGCGCCGGCGAGGCGTCGGTCGCGTAAGACCGGCGCGGAAACGACCGGCGCAAGTCGCAGAGCTGCCACGTCAGCGGCCATACCTTCACGCCGACGGCCATGCAGAAGCGAATCTGTCCGTCTTGCCGGTCCAAGGCCATGCGCATGGGCTCGAATCCCGGTCGCTGGGGCGCCGTCTGACGGTCTACGGCCGGCAGAACGCCGGCCATGTCCTCCACCTGCCGCGCGCTTGGCGCGCGGTCGCAACGCCAACCTTTCTCCTACGCCGAACCGATGCTAAGACTCCCCTCGATGCATGGGGAGGAATGGGATGTCCGAAGGTTCTGGCATCTATGACGTCGGCCTCGGCAAGACGCAGGCCAACCATCAGCCGTTGACGCCCTTGAGCTTTCTAGCCTGGGCGGCGCGAGTCTACCCGCGAAAGACCGCGGTCATCCACGGCGACAAGCATTTCACCTACGCCGAGTTCGAGCGCCGCTGCCGGCTGCTCGCCTCGGCGCTGAAACGCCGCGGCATCGGCAAGGGCGACACCGTGGCGATCATGTCGCCGAACGCGCCGCCGATGCTGGAAGCACACTACGGCGTGCCAATGACCGGCGCCGTGCTGAACGCGCTCAACTACCGGCTCGATGCCGAGAGCATCGCCTTCATCCTCGGCCATGGCGAGGCCAAGATACTGATCGCCGACAAGGAATATTCGCCGATCATTTCCGAAGCGCTGGCCAGGCTCGAACGACCGATCGCCGTGATCGACATCGACGATCCGCTGGCGGTGGGCGGCGAACTTCTCGGCGAGAAGGATTACGAGGCGCTGCTCGATGAGGGCGATCCCGCGTTCGCCGCAGAAGTCGACGCCTGGCCGGCCGAGGTCTTCCCCGCCGACGAGTGGGACGCCATCTGCCTCAACTACACCTCGGGCACCACCGGCAATCCGAAGGGCGTGGTGTTCCATCACCGCGGCGCCTTTCTCAACGCCATGGGCGGCGTCACGGTCTCGAAGCTCGACCGCAACTCGGTCTACCTCTGGACGCTGCCGATGTTTCACTGCAACGGCTGGTGCTATACCTGGGCGGTGACAGCGGCGGGCGGCACGCACGTCTGCCTGCGCCAGGTCGATACGGCGCAGATATTTCCGCTGATCCGCGACCACGGCGTCAATGTCATGTGCGGCGCGCCGATCGTCCTCAACATGCTGGTGCACGCGCCCAAGGCGCATCGCGTGCCGTTCGACCAGCCGGTGACGGTGTTCACCGGCGGCGCGGCGCCGCCGTCGGCGGTCATCGCCGGCATGGAGCGCCTCGGCTTCAAGGTCGTGCACCTCTATGGCCTGACCGAGACCTACGGCCCGAGTACCTATTGCGCTTGGCAGGACGAGTGGGACGGCCTCGATCTTGACGGCAAGGCCGAGAAGATGGCGCGCCAGGGCGTGCGCTACCCGACGCTGTTCCGCCAGGCGGTGATCGATCCCGAAACCATGCAGCCGGTGCCGCCCGACGGCGAGACCATCGGCGAACTGATGGTCCGCTCCAACACGGTGATGAAGGGTTATCTGAAGAATCCGACCGCGACCGAGGCCGCCTTCGCGCACGGCTGGTTCCACACCGGCGATCTCGGCGTCATGCATCCGGACGGTTACGTCGAGATCAAGGACCGCTCCAAGGACATCATCATCTCGGGCGGCGAGAACATCTCCAGTCTCGAGGTCGAGGAGGCGCTCTACAAGCACCCCGACATCATGGAGGCCGCTGTGGTCGCCCGGCCCGACGAAAAGTGGGGCGAGACGCCTTGCGCCTTCATCACGCTCAAGCCGGACGCCGGGACGCCGCTCGGCGCCGACGACGTGATCGCCTATTGCCGCGAGCACATGGCGCATTACAAGGTGCCGAAGACGGTGGTGTTCGGGCCCTTGCCCAAGACCTCGACCGGCAAGATCCAGAAATTCGTGCTGCGCGAACGGGCGCAGAAACTCTAGCAGGAGCCCAAAGCCGATGACCGAACTCTTCGACCTCTCAGGCAGGATTGCGCTGGTGACCGGCGCGTCCGGCGGTCTCGGCCGTCATTTCGCCCTCACGCTGGCGGGTGCCGGCGCGCTCGTTGCCATCGCCGCCCGGCGCCGCGACAAGGTCGCCGATGTTGCCGACGAGATCCGCGCCGCCGGCGGCAAGGCGCTCGCCGTTTCGCTGGATGTGGTTTCTCGCGACAGCGTCGCGGCCGCCTTCGACGAGGTCGAGGCGGCTGCCGGCGGAACGGTCACGGTGCTGGTCAACAATGCCGGTATCGCCGGGCGCGGCCCGGCCCTCGACATGGATGAAGAAACCTACGACCGGGTCATGGAAACCAACCTAAAGGGTGTGTGGAACGTCGCCCAGGAAGCCGCCAAGCGCATGGTCAAGGCGGGTGCGACCGGTTCCGTCATCAACATCGCCTCGATCCTCGGCGTGCGCATCGCCAAGGGCCTGCTGCCCTATGCCGTCTCCAAGGCGGCCGTGGTGCAGATGACCAAGGTGCTGGCGCTCGAATGGGCGCCGCACGGCATCCGCGTCAATGCCATCGCGCCGGGTTACTTCGTCACCGACATCAATCGCGGTTTTCTGAACAGCCCGGCCGGCCAGGCTATCGTCGAACGCATCCCGCAGCAGCGCACCGGCGACCAGCATGACCTCGACGGGCCGCTGCTGCTGCTCGCCTCCGACGCCGGCGCCTACATGACCGGCGCCGTGGTGCCGGTCGACGGCGGCCACTTGATCACGTCGGTTTGAGCGGGGAGGGCTAGTCATGGACGGCGGCAGCCAAGGCAAACGCGACGAACTCAACCTGATCGCGCCGGATACCCGGGATTGGAACTTCTATGAGGCCGATATCGGCCTCAAGGACTTGCTCGAACTCTACCTGAAACCCAACCTGTTCGCGCACCTGCAACCGTATCTCGCCAAGATGGGCGGCATGGTCGCGGGCGAACTCGACATCGCAGCACACCTCGCCGACGCGCATCCGCCGGTGCTGCACCACCGCGACCGTTTCGGCCGCGACCGGCAATGGATCGAATTCCACCCGGCCTACCGCCAATTGGAGGAAGCCGCCTACGGCACCTTCGGCATGCATGCCATGAGCCATCGCGGCGGCATCATGGGCTGGCCGGAGCCCTATCCGGCGACCGCCAAGCACGCCTTCACCTATCTCTTCAACCAGGCCGAATTCGGCCTCGGATGCCCGATCAACGTGACCGACTCGGGCGTTCATTCGCTGCGGCGTTTCGCCGACCAGGACCTGCAGGACTGGCTGGTGCCGCTGATGACGACGACCGACGTCGACGCGCTCTGGCAGGGTGGCCAGTACATGACCGAGAAGGAGGGCGGCTCCGATGTCGGCTCGTTGACGACCGAAGCCCGCTTCGAGGACAGCCATTGGCGGCTCTACGGCGAGAAGTGGTTCTGCTCCAACGCCGACGCGAAGTTGAATCTGCTGCTGGCGCGGCCCGAGGGCGCCGGGCCGGGCACGCGGGGACTGGCCATGTTCGCCATGCCGCGCTTCCTGGAGGACGGCTCGCAGAACCATTTCCGCACCGTGCGCCTGAAAGAAAAACTCGGAACGCGCTCGATGGCGTCGGGTGAGGTCGTGCTCAACGGCGCCATCGCCTATCCGGTCGGCCCGTTGGATCGCGGCATCCACCAGATGCTGGAGATGGTCAACTGGTCGAGGCTCTCGAACGGCATCAAGTCGTCGGCGCTGATGCGTCGCGCCGTGCACGACGCCATGGCGGTGATCAAGGGGCGCGTGGTGTTCGGCTCGCCGCTCTACCAGAAGCCGCTCGCCCGGCGCCAGATGCTGAAGACCGCGCTGCCGGCGGAACAGTCGCTTTCCATGTGGATGTTCACCGCCGATGTGCTCGACAAGGCCGAGGGCTACGGCGGCGAGGCGCCGAGCCAGGAGGCGCAGGCGGTGCTGCGCATGGCGACCCCGGTGCTCAAGTTCCGCTCGACCCGCGACGGCCGCCGCGTCACCGGCGACGCCATGGAGATGCGGGGTGGCATCGGCTACGTCGAGGAATGGGTCAATCCGCGCCTCGTGCGCGACGCGCATCTCGGCTCGATCTGGGAGGGCACGTCGAACATCGTCGCGCTCGACGCCGTCACCCGCGCGGTACGCAAGCACGATTGCCACGCGCCGTTGCATGCCGCGCTGACGCAGCGCCTGGAAGATGCCGACGGTGTGCCGGCGGCGTATCTCGGCAAGCTGCGCGGTCATCTCGACCGCGCCATGGACTTGATCGGCCGGGTCGCCGCCGAGGGCCGCGACGAGGCGTCCTGCCGTCAGGCGACCAGTGCCTTCTATCATGCCGCCACGGCCGCGCTGATGGCCTGGGAAGGGGCGCGCATCCATGCGCGGCGCGGCGACGCGCGCAGGTTGCTGTGGTCCCGTTTAGTGGTCGATCACCGGCTGACCCCGCGCGATCCGTTCGATCTGGTCGACCCTGCCTGGGAAGACGAGGTTTCGGCCCTGCTGCTGGGCGAGGACGACGTCGCCATGGCGGACGCCGCCCGCCTGGTCGTGGCCTGAGGGAGAGGGACCCGAACATGCCGGCATTCCAGCGCGACGGCGTAAACCTGCATTTCGACGATGTCGGCGAGGGTCATCCGGTCCTATTCCTGCATGAGTTCGGCGGCGATCCGCGGAGTTGGCGCGATCAGGTCCGGTATTTTTCGCGGCGCTACCGCTGCCTGGTGCCGGCGGCGCGCGGCTATCTGCCCTCCGACGTGCCCGACGACGCGGCCAAGTACGGCTGGGAGATCAATCTCGCCGACGCCGTCGGTCTGCTCGATCACTTGAGAATTGCCAAGGCGCATGTCGTCGGGCTCTCCATGGGTGCCTATATCGGCTTGCTGATGGCCATGCGTCACGGCGGGCGGGTTTCCGCCCTGGTCGCGGCGAGCGGCGGTTCCGGCGCCTATCCGCCGACCCGTGACGCCTTCATCGCCGAGACGCTCGCCGCCGCCGACCGCATCGAGGAAATCGGTCATGTCCCCGCCGCCGACATGGGCGTTGCCGCCAATCGCATCCAGCTCAAGATCAAGGACCCGCTCGGTTGGCAGGCCTTCGTCGATCATCTCGCCGAGCATCCAGCCAGGGGGGCTGCGATGACCTTCCGCCACGTCCAGGCGGTGCGGCCGTCGCTCTACGATTTCGGGCGTGAACTCGCGGCGTTGACGGCGCCGGTGCTGCTCATGGCCGGTGACGAGGACGAGCCCTGTCTCGACGTCAATCTCTACATGAAGCGCCTGATGCCGACCTCCGGTCTTTCCATCGCGCCGAAATCGGGACACCTCATCAACATGGAGGATCCGGCCCGGTTCAATAGCGAAATCGACGCCTTCTTCGTCGCCGCCGAAGCCGGACGCTGGCCCACGCGCGCCGCCGCCGGCGATGCCAATCGCATGTTCCGAACCGACGACAAGAGCTAGGGGCGGGGAGCTTGGGCGCCACCGAGGATTACTAGGCCGGCAAGGCGACCTATGCCGATTGGCGTTTCGACGACGCCGAGCGGGCGCTCGCGGCGGCACTCGCCGCGAAATCCGATTTCTACGAAGCCAAGGTCTATCTCGCCCGCGTCTATGAAGCCCAGGATCGCTTCGACGAGGCCATCGCGCTGTTCAAGGACGCGCTCGCGGCCGAGCCGACGCATGGCGTCACGCACCTCCTGTTGGCGCAGACGCTGCTCGCCGCCGGCCACTATGACGAGGGCTGGACCGGGTACGAATGGCGTTACAGCAGCGCCGGCGGCGGCCCGGTTCCCAACATCAAGGTGCCGCGCTGGCAGGGTGAGCGGTTCGATGGGCGCACACTGCTCGTCGTCGGCGACCAGGGCTACGGCGACTCGTTCCAATTCGCCCGCTTCCTGCCCCGGGTCAAGGCGCTCGGCGGCAATCTCACGCTCGGCGCCAGCCATCCCATGGCGGCGCTGATGAAGGCCATCCCCGGCGTCGACCACCTGTTTCACGACTGGCACTACGCCGGCGCCTTCGATTGCTACGTGCCGATCTCCAGCCTTGCCGGCGTCTTCAAGATCACCGATTCCGAACTGCCCGGGCCGATGCCCTACCTCGAAGCCGATCCGCGCAAGGTGACGCGTTGGGTGCGGCGCCTCGGCCCGTCCAAGGGGCGGGGACGCATCGGGCTCTGCTGGGCCGGCCGCCCGACCCACCCGAACGACCAACACCGCTCGATCCCGTTCGAAACGCGCAGCCGCTATCTTCCTGCCGAGGCGGAGTTGTTCTTTCTGCAAAAGGGCGAACGCGCCGCCGATGCGGCCGGCAGCCAAATCGTCGACCTGTTGGCGCGGCTGCACGACTTCTCCGATACGGCGGCAGTCATGGCCAACCTCGATCTCGTGGTCAGCGTCGATACATCGATCGTGCATCTCGCCGGCGCCTTGGGCCGGCCGGTGCGCTTGCTGCTGCCTTACGTCGCCGATTGGCGCTCGGGCCGCCCCAGGGCGACGACGACGCCGTGGTATCCGAGCGTAAAGCTGTTCCGCCAGTCCGCGCCCGGCGACTGGTTGCCGCCGCTCGCCGCCGCCTTTGCCTGAGGAACGCGCGGCACTATCCGGCCGAAGCCGAACCGGTGTATGATGCCCCCGCTGGTGGCGAGGTGTTTCCTATGTTGAAGCGATCGCGTTGGCCTTTGGCCTGGGTGCTGGTATCGGCGTTTTGGCTCGCTGCGGCGCCGGAAGGTTCGGCGCAAACCGGCTTGTTGCCGGTCGACGCCGAACTGGTGCTCGCCGCCGACGGCTCGGGCTCCATCGACGATGCCGAACTCCGGTTGCAGCGCGAGGGTTACGCCGCCGCCATCACCAATCCACGCTTCCTCGAGGCCGTCGCCAGCGGCTATCACGGCAAGGTCGCGCTCGCATTCATGGAATGGGGCGGGCCCGAGTCGCAGCACACCATCGTCGACTGGATGGTGATCGACGGGCCGAAAAGCGCCCAGGCCTTCGCCGCCAAGCTGCTGAGCGAGCCGCGCGCCGCCTTCAGCTACAATTCGATCAGCGAGGCGATCATCTATTCCATCAACCTGATCAACACCAACGCCTATGCCGGCAAGCGCCGCATCGTCGACGTTTCCGCCGACGGCCCGCAGATGAACGGCCGGCCCATGGCCTACGCCCATGCCATGGCCCAGCAATACAGGGTCATCGTCAATGGCCTGGTGGTGAATTCGCACGCCGGCTTCAGCGGCCCGACCTCTGGATCGCTCGACCAGCATTTCAAGAACGACATCATCTTCGGGCCGGGCGCGTTCGTGACCGTCGCCGAGGGCCGCGACGACTTCGCCCGCGCCATCCTCAAGAAGATGATCCTGGAGATCGCCTACGCCGACCCCGGTCACGGCCGTCGGCCGCGCCGCTAAGGCTGCTTACGCTCGACGCGCTGGCCCGCGCGCACTAGGCTCGAACCATGACGTGGGAACAGGCATACGTCTTCGCCGTGCTCGTCACCGCGCTCGGCCTCTTCATCTGGGGTCGGTGGCGATACGACATCGTGGCGCTCGCGGCGCTGCTGGCGGTGGTGGCGGCGGGGCTGGTGCCGGCCGCGCGCGCTTTCGAGGGGTTCGGCCACCCGGCTGTGATCACCGTCGCCGCCGTGCTGGTGATATCCCGCGCGTTGCAGAAAGTAATTTACACGAAATCATCTTTGTGAAATTTTGACACTTGTATTTCGTCTGTTGCCGCGGCGTTTCGGCGCCGCATCGGGGGGAATGGAGAAATCCAAAAAACAGGAGACCGGATAGCGAACGGAATCCTGAAGAAATATGCCCAATGGGGTACGGCAGGGTGCCTTCGCGGTGCTCGTCGCCATCGGCATCGTGGCCGGCCGGACTCCCGAGGCATGTTTTTCGCGAAGGTTCTGCCACAAACCTTCGCGAAAGCGTCCAACCGGTGGCGGCCGAAACCCGTTCAAGCAATGAAACGGGAGCCCAGCCGCCGGAGGAGACCGCTAAAGTATCGTTGGATTGATTTTCGCCGGTACCTGTGATGGTCCCCAACCGGGAAAATCAATCCACGCTAATTTTTTTGTGAAATCGGCCGGCGCTCATTCCGGCGGCATTGGATGGTAGGTGCCGTCCAGGCCGAGGTATTCGGTGCCGCCCGTGCGGTAGAAGCTGTCGTTGCCGCTCTTCGCCAGCACGCCGAGCATGCCGGGCAGGGCGTGGCCCTCGCCCTCGAGTTTGACGATCACCCGTTTCGCGCCGAGCGCGTCGAGCGTCTCGAACGGCCCCTTGCCCCAGGCATAGCCCCAGCGCATGGCGCGGTCGACGTTGACGATGTCGGCGGCGATTTCCGGCACCAGGCCGGCGGCATAGAGCAGCGTGCCGCCCATCACATGCCACGCCAGGCGGCCGGCCGGATCGGTCTCAAACATGGCCTCCGGCCCGGCGTGGGTGGCGTCGGGTGTCGCCGGTTTGTGGTCGCGCCAGGCGCCGGCCGTGAGGTCGTAGACTTCCGTCTTGCGCGAACCGTCGTCGAGTTTCTGCATGCGGTAGAAGCCGCAGCCGGCCTTGCGGCCGATCTGGCCGCGTTCGAGCATGGCGTGCTCGGCGGCGGGGAGCGCGGTGAAGTCGATGCCGAGGTCGCCGGCCGGCAGGTTGACGGCCAGGTTCTTGCCGACCAGGTCCATGACGTCGAGGCCGATCAGGTCGATCAGCCCGTAGAGTCCGGTCGGCGGTAGGCCGATGGGGGCGGAAAGCTGGGCGTCGATCTCCTCCATGGTCATGCCGGCGTCGCGCGCTTCCTTCGCCATCACCAGGCCGCGCAGCATCCAGTAGCAGCCGATGCGGTTGCCGATGAAATTGACGGTGTCCTTGGCGTTGACCACGCCCTTGCCGAGCACTTCGCGGCAGAAGCCGCTTAAACCGGCGATGACGTCCGGCGTGGTGTCCCGGCCCGGCACCAGTTCCAGGAGGCGCATCACCTTCACCGGGTTGAAGAAGTGGGTGACGGCGATGTCGCGTCTGAGCCGTTCGGGCAGGCCCTCGGTGATGTCGCGGAGCGGAATGCCGGACGTATTGGTCGAAACCACCGAGCCGTCGCGGCGCAGCGGCTCCAATCGCTCGAACAACTTGCGTTTGGTCTCCAGATCCTCGACCACGGCTTCGCAGATCCAGTCGTAGTCCGCGATCCTGGCGAGGTCGGCGTCGATCGAGCCGAGCGTGACGTTGGCCGCCTTCCCGGGCGTGTCGATGGCCGGCGGGCGGCCCTGGGTCATCCGCTGGAGCGCCTTTTCCGCCGCTTCCAGGCTGACGTCCAGGAGCAGCACCTGCTTGTCGCGTTCGGCGCAGAGCCCGGCGATGCCGCTGCCCATCGTGCCGCCGCCGATGACGGCGATGGAATTGATCTCGCGTGCCATTGCCAGCATTCTCCATTAATCTCTGATTGTAAGCGTTGATAGCGGGGGGCGGGTCAATGGTCACGCCGAAATTCCTTAAGTTCGACACGCTTAGCCTGCATGCCGGCCAGCAGCCGGACTCGGCGACGGGCGCGCGTGCGGTGCCGATCTACCAGACCACGTCCTACGTCTTCGAGGACACCGACCACGCCGCCGCGCTCTACAACCTGGAGCGCCCGGGCCACATCTACACCCGGCTTTCCAACCCGACCGTCGCGGTGATGGAGGAGCGCGTCGCCGCGCTCGAGGGCGGTGTCGGGTGTGTCGCGACGGCGAGCGGCATGGCCGCCATCTTCCTCGCCATCGCCACGCTGATGGACAAGGGCGGCCACATCGTCTCTTCGGCCTCGCTCTACGGCGGCACCCACAACCTGATGAGCTACACGCTGCCGCGCTTCGGCATCACCACGACCTTCGTCAATCCGCGCGATCCGGACGCCTTCAGGAAGGCGATCACCAAGGACACCCGCCTGGTCTTCGGCGAAACCCTCGGCAACCCCGGCATCGAGGTCATGGACATCGCCGCCGTCGCCGAGGTCGCGCACGCCGCCGGCCTGCCGCTGATGATCGACAGCACCTTCACCACGCCCTACTTGATGCGGCCGTTCGAGCATGGCGCCGACATCGTCATGCATTCGCTGACCAAGTACATGGGTGGTCACGGGGTGGCGATCGGCGGCGTGTTCATCGATTCGGGCCGTTTCGACTGGGAGGCGTCCGGCAAGTTCCCGACCCTGACCGAGCCCTACGACGGCTACCATGGCCTCGACTTCGCCGATGAGTTCGGCACCCAGGCGCTGGTCATGCGGGCCCGCGCCGAGGGGATGAAGGACTTCGGCGCGTGCATGAGTCCGGCCAACGCGTTCTACATCCTGCAGGGCCTGGAGACGCTACCGCTCCGGATGCAGAAGCACGTCGCCAACGCCCAGGCGGTCGCCGAGTTCCTGGCCGGGCAGGAGGCCGTCGAATGGGTCAATTACCCAGGCCTCGCCTCGCATCCCGACCACGACCTAGCGAAACGCCTGATCCCGAAAGGTCCGGGCGCGATGCTGAGCTTCGGCCTGAAGGGCGGCCGCGCGGCGGGCCGCACATTCATCGAATCAGTGAAACTGGCCTCGCACCTCGCCAACGTCGGCGACGCGAAGACGCTGGTCATCCATCCGGCCTCGACGACGCATCAGCAGATGAACGCCGAGGCGCTGGCGGCCGCCGGTATCGGGGAGGGCATGGTGCGCCTGTCGGTCGGTATCGAAGACGTCGGCGACATCACCGGCGACCTGAACCAGGCGCTGCGCGCCTCGCAGAAGGGGTAGGGCGGTGTCGGCCGATTTCACCGTCGACGGCAAGCGCGCGCACGCCGCCACCGGCAGCCGCGAGAGCGCGCCCGACGAGCCGGCGGTGCTGCTGATCCATGGCGCCGGGATGGACCGCACCGTCTGGCAGTTCCAGACCCGCAATATCGCCTTCCATGGCCGGCGCGCCTTCGCCATCGACTTGCCCGCTCACGGCTATTCCGAGGGCCCGGCGCTGATCGAGATTCCGGAACTGGCCGACTGGGTGACGTGCTTCATGGACGCCGCCGGCATGGCCTCGGCGACGATCATGGGCCATTCCATGGGCTCGCAGATCGCCCTTGACCTGGCGGCGCGGCACCCCGAGCGTGTCGAACATCTGATCCTCACCGGCGTTGCCGAGCAGATGCCGGTGCATCCCGACCTGTTGGCCGCGGCGCGTGCCGACGACCCGCTGGCGTCCGAGTTGATCGTCTTCTGGGGTCTCGGCGAGAAGGCCCAGACCGGCGGGCATCCGCTGCCGGGATTGTGGGTGCACGGCGCTTGCGAGGTGTTGTTGAAGAACGCCAGATCCGGGGTTCTCGGTGTAGATCTGGCGGCTTGCGATGCCTACAAGGCGGCGCCCGAGGCGGCGGCCAAGGTGCATTGTCCGACGCATTTCGTGCTCGGCCGCGACGACAGGATGACCCTGGCGAAAAGCGGCCGCGCTTTGGCTCAGGTGATCGCCGGCAGCGAGGTGACGGTTCTCGATCGCTGTGGCCACATGATGATGGCCGAACGCCCGAATGAGATGTATCGGGCGCTGCGTCCACTGATCTTCTGATGACGTCGGCCGCGGCGATCCTGCACGCCGCGCTGGCCGCCGCCTGCCAGGGCGACCTCGCCACCGCCGAAACCATCGCCGCGGCCTTTCCCGACAGCCGCGTCGTCGAGCGTCGCGTGACCGACTTTCGAGGCCAGCCCGGACGCGCCCGCCATGCACTGCGGTTGAAGGACGGCAGCGAGCTGCGCCTGACGCGCCTGTTTCCCTTGGGCCGGTTGCGGCGGGTCAGCCTTGAGCTGCATCTCGCGGGGCAGGGCGGAAAATTGAAGCCGGCGATGGCCGTCGCCGCGGACGGCGCGTGCGCCGTCATCGAAGGCCGGCGGCTGAGCTATGACGCGGACGGCCAGGTGCAGAGCCTCGATATCCTCGATGCAAGTCTCAGCGGCGTGACGGCGTCGGAAGCCTTGAACCCACCGGTGCCCGAGGGGCGCGACCCGGGCGGCGTGTTGGTGGCGCTGGTCGACACGGGCGTCAATTACCGCCTGGACGCTGTCGTGGCGCGGTTGGCGCGCGACGCCGGCGGCGCGCTGATCGGTCATGACTTCTGGGACGACGATGCGCGGCCCTTCGACGCCGACACCGGGCGTTCGCCGTTCTTTCCGCTGCACCACGGCACGGCGGTGGCGAGCGTACTGCTGCGCGAGGCGCCGACGGTGCGGCTGGCGCCTTACCGGTTTCCGCGCCCGGCGATGGCCCGGATGGCGGATGTGGTGGCGCATGCCAACGCCGCCGGGGCGCGCATCGTCAACATGGCGATGGGCTCGTCGACGCGGGCCGATTGGGACGGCTTCGCCCAAGCGGCGGCGGCGCGGCCGCACATGCTGTTCGTCGTTTCCGCCGGCAACGACGGGCGCGACATCGACGCCCGGCCGGTCTATCCCGCCGCCCTCGATTTGGACAACCTGCTCACCGTCACCTCGGCCGACGCCTTCGGCCGGCTGGCCGAGGGCTCGAACTGGGGCCGCATAACCGTCGACGTGATGGCGCCTGGTGAGAACGTCGCCGTCACTGACCACCGGGGCGTTGCCGGCAAGGCGTCGGGGTCGAGCTTCGCGGTACCGCGTATCGC
>JAYNJY010000010.1:0-15291 GCA_038110665.1 Rhodospirillaceae bacterium
GCGTTGGGCGCATTTTCCGTCCTCATGATCGTGGGCGGAACATGGATAATTTGGGAAAAAATATCTATGAAGATGCTTCGTGCAAATACATGCGCGAACGCTATCAACTGAGCTGTCCTGCCGTGCTGGCCACCGAAAAGGTGTTCGAGCCCGGCGCGGTCATTCATCCACCGGCTCCGGATAGCAAGGATCAGCGTATCAGCTTGCCGCTCCGCTGCCGAAGTGATGCGTTGTTAGCGCCGGCCGCCTAGACGACGGAAATGTCGGGCGCGTCCACCGCTTTCATGCCGACGACGTGATAGCCGCAATCCACGTGGTGGGTTTCGCCAGTGACGCCGCTGGACAGGCTTGAGAGCAGGTAGAGGCCGGCGCCGCCGATGTCGTCCATGGAGACGTTGCGCCGGAGCGGCGAGTTGTACTCGTTCCACTTGAGGATATAGCGGAAGTCGCCGATGCCGCTGGCGGCCAGCGTCTTCATCGGACCGGCGGAAAGCGCGTTGACGCGGATGTTCTGCTTGCCCAGGTCCTCGGCCAGGTAGCGCACGCTCGCCTCCAGCGCCGCCTTGGCGACGCCCATGACGTTGTAGTGCGGCATCACCCGTTCGGCGCCGAAGTAGGTCAGCGTGACCAGGCTGCCGCCTTCGGTCATCAGCCTGCGGGCGCGCTGGCACAACGCCGTGAACGAATAGCACGAGATGTTCATGGTCTTCTGGAAGTTCTCGGGCGTGGTGTCGATGTAGCCGCCCTTGAGCTCTTCCTTGTCGGAATAGGCGATGGCGTGCACCAGGAAGTCCAGCCGGCCCCACTGCTTCTCGATTTCGGTGAAGACGGCATCCATGCTGGCGGTGTCGGTGACGTCGCAGGGCAGTACGATCTTGGATCCGACCGAGTCGGCCAGCGGCACCACGCGCTTTTGCAGCGCCTCGCCCTGGAACGTGAAGGCCAGCTCGGCGCCCTGCGCGTGCACGGCCTTGGCGATCCCCCAGGCGATGGAGCGGTCGTTGGCAACCCCCATGATTAGGCCCCGTTTCCCCTGCATGAGCCCAGTCGCTTCGGTCATCGAATTCCCCTCGTTAAATTCCCCGTAACGGGGCGTTTTCGGCCCATCGGAACCGATTGAACATAAAGGATGGCGTCCGGGGATGGTAGCGAAAAGCCCAGTTGCGGGCCACTAACCGGCCGTGTCGCCTCACCCCATCGCCAGTTGCGGCCGCGGCCGGCGGCGGTGCCACAGCAACAGCAGCGCGATGGTGACGTTGAGCGCGTTCCAGCCGATACCGTTCACGAAGGCGGCGCTGTAAGAGCCGGTGAAGTCGTAGATCTCGCCGGCCATCCAGCCGCCGATGGCCATGCCGGCGACGGTCGACATCAGCACCAGGCTGATCCGCGTCGCCGCCTGGCTCGCCGAGAAATAATCGCGCGCGATCAGGGCGTAGCTCGGCACGATACCGCCCTGGGCGAGGCCGAACATCGCCGATACGATATAAAGCGACGCCAGCCCGTCGAACGGCAGGTAGAAGAACATCGCCAGCATCTGCAGCGCCGATGAAACCAGCAGCGCGCCAAGCCCGCCGATCTTGTCGGCGATGAGGCCGAACGAGATGCGGCTGACGACGCCGAGCCCGAGCATGACCGAGAGCATCTCGGCGCCGCGTTGGGTGCCGTAACCGAGATCGCCGCAATAGGCGACGATATGCACCTGCGGCGTCGCCATGGCGATGCAGCACGCTATCCCGGCGATCATCAGCAGCACCTGCACGCCGGGCGGTCGCGGGATGCCGGTCGGGCCGTTCGAGAGTTTCGCCCCCGGCGCCGCCTGGCCGTCATGCGGATCGATCGGCGCGCGGCGGCGCAGCAGCAGCGCCAGCGGCAGGATCGTGGCGATGCAGACGATGCCGATGACGACATGGGTCTGGCGCCAGCCGATGGTGTCGATGCCGCATTGGATCAGCGGCGGCCATAGCGTGCCGGAGAGGTAGTTGCCGCTGGCGACGATGGCGACCGCGATGCCGCGCCGGCGCCGGAACCAGAGCGAGACATCAGCGACCAGCGGGGCGAAGGTGGCGGAGCTGCCGAGGCAGCCGATGAACAGCGCCTGCGCCGCGATGAACTGCCAAAGCTCGGTCGCCACGGCGGCGGCGACGTATCCGACCCCGAGCATGGCGCCGCCGAGGATCACCGGCACGAACACGCCGAACTTGTCGGAGAGGCGACCCATCAGGATGCCGCCGACGGCGAAAGCCAGGAATGTGGCGAGGTAGGGCGTCGACGCGCTGCCGCGGTCGATGTGGAACTCGGCCTGGATCGCCGGCAGCGCCACGACAACCGACCAGAAACCGATGCCGCCGATGGTCGACAGCGTCAGCGCCAGCATCATCCGGCGCCAGGCGGGGGCGCCGTCGATGATCGCGGCGTCGCTCTCGGCGTTCATCGGCCTTTGCCCCGCTCCGACAGGTAGATGCCGCCGAGCACCAGCACGAGCGCGATGGCGTGGTAGAACTCGAACGGTTCGCCGAGGATGGCGACGGCCAGGATCGCCGAGAACACCGGCACCAGGTTGACGAACACGCCGGCGCGGCCGGGGCCGATGGCCTCGACGCCGTGCATGAAGAAGATCTGCGCCAGGAACGATGGGAACAGCGTCACCAGCCCGATGACCAGCCACCCCTTCGGCGTCGGCCATTGGAAATGGCCGAGCGTGGCCTCGACCCCGACCAACGGCAGCGAGGCGATGAAGGCCGACGCGGCAAGCAGGGTGAAGAGGCCGAGCGCCGAGGCCTTCGGCCGGTTCCGGAGCCCCACGGTGTAGCCGGAGTAGAGCATGCAGGCGAGGATCATCAGGCCGTCGCCGATGTTGACGCCGAGCCCGGCGAGGTGGCTGAGCTTGCCGGCGGTCGCCACCGTGATGACGCCAATGATGGTGACGACGACGCCCAAGGCCTGCAGCCTGCCGACCGGGCTGCGGAACACGAGGTAGCCGCCGAGAAGCACGAACACCGGGATCGAGCCTTGCAGGATGCCCATGTTGAGCGCGGTCGTCGAGTGGGCGGCGAAGTAGAAGATGCCGTTGAAGCTGGCGAAGCCGAGCGCGCCCATCAGGAAGATGAACGGCAGTCGCGATTTCAATGCCGGCCAGTCCTGACGCACGTACCGGCTGGCGAACAGCGCGATCAGGATGACGACGCCGAGCCAGCGGAACATCACCACCGCCATCGGCGAGGCCTCGCCGACGGCAAGGCGGCCGAAGATGGTGTTGGCGCCCCAGCAGAGCGAGGTACCGGCCAGCATCAGGTAGGCGCGCAGTTGGCTCGTCGCCCTGCTCACGGCTGGGCCTCGCGGGCGAGCAGTTCGAACGAGCGGCGCCGGTCGCTCTGCTCGTGCGCCCAGGTCAGCACGACGATCTCGTCGAGCTTGTGGAGCTCGGCCAGTTCGCGGAGCCGGTCGGCGACGCGCGCCGGCGAGCCGATCAGGGCGTTTTCGCGCAGTTCGGTGACGAAGCGCATGTCGCTCTCTGTGTAGGGATAGGCGGCGGCCTCGTCCGGCGAGATCAGCGCGCGCAGCCCACCGCGGTTGCGCATCAATTTCCAGTAAGCGCGCGGCCAGAACAGCCGCTCGGCCTCGGCGTCGGTTTCGGCCGCCAGCGCCCAGACGCAGATGTTGGCCTTGGGCGCCGGGTGGCGCTCGCTCGGCCGGTAGCCGGCGCGGTAGATGTCGAGCGCGCGTTTCACACCGGCGCCGTCGGTGATGAAATGGGCGAAGCTGTAGGGCAGGCCGAAATGCGCCGCGACCTGGGCGCCGTAGTCGGAGGTGCCGAGCATCCAGACATCAGGCACGGTCTCGGCCATCGGCAATGCGATCAGCTCGCCGAACGGGTGGCCCTCAAGCAAGGGCTTGCCCGAGACCCACCGGATCAGGTCGCGCACGTTGGCGGGGAAATGTTCGGCGTCTTCCATGCCGTTCGGATTGAGCGCCAGCGCCGTCTTGCCGTCGGAGCCGGGCGCGCGGCCGAGGCCGAGATCGATCCGCCCGGGCGCCAGCGCGTCGAGCACGCGGAACTGCTCGGCCACCTTCAAGGGCGCGTAGTGCGGCAGCATCACCCCGGCCGAGCCGATGCGGATGCGGCTGGTGACCTGCGCGATGGCGGCCATGACGATCTCCGGCGCGGTGCCGACGATGGTCGGATGGTTGTGGTGCTCGGAGACCCAGAATCGGGCATAGCCGAGCTGCTCGCACAGCTTGGCGAGTTCGACGGTGTCGCGGATCGCTTGGTCCTGCGGCGTGCCCTGGGCGGCGGTCGACTGGTCGAGGACGGAGAGTTTCAGCATTGCGGGAATTTAGTGCCCGCGCCCATGGGTTCCAAGCCCATGATCTGTCACGGTGACAATATTGCCGCGAAAACAGAACGTTTCCGGCTTTCCGCAGATTGTTCTAGACTTCCCGGGCGGCTGCGCGGGCGGCGGAGGAGGCGGGGAAAGGCGGACGAATCGAACGGCGAACCGGTCGCGGCGCTGGCCAATACCCGGCCCAAGCGGCTCGGCCTCGACCCGACCGACATGGCGCAATTCGCCGCCTAAGTGTTCCGCCGACATCGCGGCGCCCGGTACGGACGGCTGGGAAGCCGAACTCAGGCGCCACAGGGAAAGCATGCATGCCGCCGAGGCGGACGCGGCCAAGGTCAGCCTGGACGCGATCCTGCTGGTCGGCGCGCGATCTTCGCTCGGTGAACTGAGGGCTCAGCCCTTCTTCAAGTCCGGCCGCACGGTGTAGGCCTGGGCCGGCTTCTCGCCCCACTTGCGTTTGACGAAATCGATCAGGTCGGCGTCCATCGGCCGTGGCAGCACGACCTTGAGCGTCACGTACTGGTCGCCGCGGCCTTCGCCGCCGGCCTTGCTCAGCCCCTTGCCCTTGAGCCTGAGGATCGTGCCGGTGTTGGAGTTCGGCGGCACGGTCAGGCTGACCGGGCCGTCGATGGTCGGCGCGGCGGCGCGCGCGCCCAATACTGCTTCGGGAAGGCTGACTGCGAGGTCGACGTGGATGTCGGTCTCCTCGACGCGGAAGGTCGGGTCGACCAGCACCTTGATCTGGACCAGCGCGTCGCCGTCGCTGCCGCCGCCGATGCCGGCGATGCCCTGGCCCTTGAGCCGCAGCAACGCGCCGTCGCGGGTGCCGGCCGGAATGCTGACCCTGAGGCGCTTGCCGTTGGTCATGGAGACGTGCTTGACCGCGCCTGTGGCGGCTTCGAGGAAGGTGATGGCGAGATCGTACTCGACGTCGGCGCCGTTGACCTTGACGTTGCCGGTGCGCCGGTTGGTGCCGCCGCCGCCCGGCTTGGCGCCTGGTTTTGGTCGGCCGCGCCGGCGCCGGCCGGCCGCGTCGATGTCGCCGCGGTCGAACTGGGCCCGCTGCACCGGATCGGACAGGATCGAATAGGCCTCGCCGAGGCGCTTGAACTCCTCCTCGGCATAGGGATTGTCGGGGTCGCGGTCAGGATGGCGCTCGCGCGCCAGCCGCCGGTAGGCCTTCTTGATGTCCTCGGGGCTCGCCTTGGAGGTGACGCCGAGAACGTCGTAGAGGTCTTCGAGATCGTTACGCAACAAGGTGGCCCGCCGCCGGTTCGAGTGGTTCGCGCCGGCGACTATGCCACATTGTCGGGGCCCGGTTCAAAGACCCCGGGATGGTGGGCTTTGTCGGCGATCAGCCGACAACCTTCCAAGTCCCGTCCGGCTGGCGGCAGGCGCGGCCAGTGGCGGTCTCTTCCTTGCCGTCGACGTAGATGGTCTGCTCGAACTGGCGGCAATACTCGCCACTCGCCTTCTGGTAGGTGCTGGTCGGCGTGACCGTGCCGTGGTGGCCGCTGTCGGGATTGCGCCACGACGAGCTGACACCGGTGCGGGACAACTCCAGGCTGTCCTGGGTGGTGCGGGCCATGTAGGCCTTGTCGGCCTTGTCGAGCGACTTGCCGACTTCGCCGCCCATCCAGGCGCCGGCGAGGGCGCCGATCGCGACCGCCGCCATCTGGCCCTTGCCGCCGCCGACCTGGCTGCCGGCAAGCGCGCCCAAACCGGCGCCGACGATGGTGCCGAGCGTCCGCTTCGGGTTGTTCTCGGCGTCGGCGCAGCCGGCCGAGAGGGCACCGATCAGGGCGAGGGCGCCCAATCGCATCCCGAATGCCTTGAGATTGATATTCAACGCGTACATGGAAAGTTTCCTTCGTCTGGTGCTTTCCGCCCGGCGGCGGGATTCGTATACTGCGGGTCAGGATCGCGGGCACACGGCCGCGATCAACCGTGCCTATGCAAGAATTAGGCAGATTAGCGTTAAAATTCCATGGATGCCGTAATGAAAATCACTTCCGACACTGCGCAGCATGATCCGATCGGGCTTTTCCGCAAATGGTTCGCGGAGGCGGAGAAGGCCGAACCCGAGTATCCGAACGCCATGACATTGGCGACCGCCGATGCCGCCGGCCGGCCGTCGGCGCGAATGGTGCTGCTCAAGGGCGTTGATGAGAAGGGCTTCGTCTTCTACACCAACCTGACCAGCCACAAAGGGCGGGATTTGGCCGCGAATCCGCATGCGGCTCTGGTTTTCTACTGGAAGAGCCTGACCCGCCAGGTACGTGTCGAGGGCGCCGTCGAGAACGTCGCCGACGCCGAGGCCGACGCCTATTTCGCCTCGCGCCCGCGCTTGAGCCAGATCGGCGCCTGGGCGTCGAAACAGTCGACGCCGCTGGAAGGCCGGTTCGAGCTTGAGAAGCGGGTCGCCAAGTACACTGCCAAGTTCAACGTCGGCGCCATCCCGAGGCCCGAGTTCTGGTCCGGATTCCGGTTGCTGCCCGAACGCATCGAGTTCTGGAAGGAAGAGGCGTTCCGCCTGCATGACCGTTCGCTCTACAGCCGTGTCGACGACGGCGGCTGGCAGATGGAGAAGCTGTTCCCGTGAACGATGGCATGGGCCCCGTCGAAACGAATGCGAACCGGCCGAAGCGCGGCTTCGACCCCGAGGCGGCGCGGCTCATGCGGCTCGCCACCTATGCCTCGGTCGGCGTCGCCGGCGTCCTGATCGTGACCAAGTTCGCGGCCTGGCTGGCGACCGATTCGGTCAGCCTGCTGTCGACGCTGATCGACTCGTTACTCGACGCCGCCGCCTCGCTGGTCAATCTTTTCGCCGTGCGCCATGCGTTGCAGCCGGCCGACGACGAACACCGCTTCGGCCACGGCAAGGCCGAACCGCTCGCCGGATTGGTACAGGCCGCCTTCATCGTCGGTTCGGCCTTGTTCCTGATGCTACAGGCCGGTGAGCGCATGGTCACGCCGCGCTTCATCCAGCATGCCTCGGTCGGCTATGCGGTGATGGTGTTCTCGATCGTGATGACCGTGGCGCTGGTGACGTTCCAGCGTTATGTCGTCAAGCGCTCGGGCTCGCTCGCCATCGGCACCGATCAGTTGCACTATCAAAGCGACGTGCTCATCAACGGCAGCGTCCTGGTTTCGATCTTCCTCGCCAGCGAGATGGGCTTTCCCTATGCCGACCCGTTGTTCGCCATGGCCATCGCGCTCTATATCGTCGTCACCGCATGGAAGATCGGGCGCGACGCGCTCGACATCCTGATGGATCGCGAACTGCCCGACGACGAACGCGAACGTATTCGCCAGATCGCGCTCGGCATTTCCGGCGTCCAGGGCGTACACGAACTGCGCACGCGGTCATCTGGATCGCACGTCTTCATCCAGATGCATGTCGAGATCGACGGCGACTTGCCGCTGCGCCGCGCGCATCGGATCGCCGACGCGGTCGAAATCCAGGTCGCCGCCGCCTTTCCGAACGCCGAGGTGATCGTGCACCAGGATCCCGACGACCTGGACGAGGACCACGAGTTCCAAAGTTGATGCCGGCATCCGAAAAGGCCATCGTCGACGAGGAGAAGCAGGCCGGCGTGGTCGCGTTCCTGTCGGGTGCCGATGCCTACGGTGCCGGCGCCGCGCCGGAAACGGTGGAAACCCATGTCTCGCGCGTGTTCCTGCTGCCCGACCGCGCCTATAAGCTGAAGCGCGCGGTCAAGTTTCCCTACCTCGACTTCTCCGACCCGGCCGCGCGCCTTGCCGCCTGCGAGGACGAAGTCGAGATCAACCGGCGCACCGCGCCGGACATCTATCTCGGCGTCGAGCCGATCCGGCGGGCCGGGGGCGGTGCGTTTGCGCTCGGGGCCGGCAGTGGCGAGATCGTCGATTGGGTCGTCGTCATGCGCCGGTTCGACGAGACCGGCCTGCTCGACAACATGGCCAAGGCCGGCAAGCTCGACCGCCGCATGATGTATGCCGTCGCCGATGCCATTGCCGCGTTTCACGCCGACGCCGAACCGTTGTCCAAGCGCGGCGGATGGGCGGGGACCCGGCTGATCGTCGAGAACAACGCCGAGAGCTTCGCCCGCGCGTCGGCCGGCGTGCTCGACGCGGACCGGGTGGCGGCGCTCAATGAAAGCTCACTTGCGCTGGTCGAGGCGCTTGCGGCCAAGCTGGATGCGCGCCGCGATCAAGGTTGCGTCCGGCACTGCCACGGCGATCTGCACTTGCGCAACATCTACGTCGTCGAAGGCAGGCCGATGCTGTTCGACGCCATCGAGTTCAACCGCGACTTCGCCGATATCGATGTGCTCTACGACCTCGCATTTCTGCTCATGGATCTGGAATGCCGGGGGCTCGGGCGCCTCGCGTCGTTCGTCTTCAACCGCTATTTCGACGTGACCGGCGCGCTAGCCGCGACGCCTGCGGCGGTCTCGGTGTTGAACCTGTTTCTGGCCCTGCGCGCCGCCGTGCGCGCCCACGTCGACGCGAGCCAATCCGCCATGCTGTCCGACCCGGCCAGGCGCCGGCGCCGCGCCGAGGAGGCGGCCAGCTATCTCGAACTCGCGCTCAAGTTCCTCGCCCCATCGCCGCCCCGGCTGGTTGCCGTCGGGGGTTTGTCCGGCAGCGGCAAGTCGCGCATGAGCCGGGAATTGGCGTGCCATGTCGGCGCCGCGCCGGGCGCGAGGGTGGTGCGCACGGACGTAGTCCGGAAGCGGCTTTTCGGGGTCGGGCCGGAGGTGCGCCTACCCGACGAAGCCTACAACGCCGAAGCCCACCGGCGCACCTACGAGGCTTTCATGGCCGAACTCAAGGAAGGGCTCGCGCAAGGCCACGCGGTCATCGCCGACGGCGTCTTCGCGGGTCCGCGCCAGCGCGATGCGGTGCGGGCGCTGGCCGCCGAAATGGGCGTGCCGTTCGCCGGGCTTTGGGTGACGGCGCCGCCCGAGGTTCTTGCCGAGCGGGTCGCCAAGCGCCAGTTCGATGCTTCCGATGCCACCGTGGACGTGCTTGGCGAGCAGTTGACATGGGATCTCGGCCGCATCGACTGGACCGAAGTTTCCAGCGACGGCGAGAAGGCGGCGACGCTGGCCCGCGGCCTGGCCGCCCTCGGGATGGGTGCCGCCGCCGATAAATGAGCTATATCAATGCGAAGAGTATCGCTCGGCCGGATGTCATGATATGATTGGGCGAGTGAGGAACGGCCCGAATAAAAACCGGTCTGAAGGGAAGGAGAGCGATCTTGGGTATTCGAACGATGTTGGTTTCCGTTGATGGCACGGAGCCTTCGCACCACGCCTTGCGGACCGGTTTCGCGGTCGGCCGCGTGCTCAGTTCGCACGTAGACGTACTACATGTGCGTGCCGATCCGAAAGACACGGTGCCGCTGCTCGGCGAAGGCATGTCGGTGGCCATGATCGAGGACATGATGGACGTCGCCGAGCGCGAGAGCACCGACCGTGCCGCCAAGGCACGCCAGGTCTACGAGGCGGCGATCACGGAATACGGCGCCGGCATTTCGCACCAGCCGAGCGGCGAGGGATTCACGGTCAACTGGATCGAGGAAACCGGCCGCGAGGACGACGCCATCGCCCTGCATGGCCGTCTTGCCGATCTGATCATCGCGCCGCGCCCGACCGAGCAGTCGGACGTCTCCGCCAACCTTGCGCTCAATGCGGCCCTGTTCGAAACCGGCCGCGCGGTTCTTGTGGTGCCGCCGTCCGGCCCGCCGACCGAGGCCAAGAACATCGTCATCTCCTGGAACGGCAGTGCCCACGCGGCGCGCGCCGTGGCGGCGGCCATGCCGCTGCTCAAGGCCGCCGGCAACGTCACCGTGTTCACAGTCGAGAGCGACCAGACCTCGGCCGAGCGTGCGCCGGAACTGGCGACCTATCTCGGTTGGCACGGCATCAGCTGCGATACCCACATGCTGAGCGGCTCGCCCGCGGCGGTCGGCCCCAAGCTGATGGACGAGGTCGCCGTCGACGGTGCCGACCTGCTGGTGATGGGCGCCTACACGCATTCGCGTATGCGCCAGTTGATCCTGGGCGGCGTCACGCGCCATGTGCTGGAGACCTCGCCGGTCGCGGTACTGATGGCGCACTGAGAGCCGGGCGCCGGAAACCTAGCGCCATGCTCCATCGCAAGTTGATCGAACCGGCGCTGGCCCGATTGGAGGGCGAACAGACGGCCTACTTTTCCCGAGTGCTGTCGCGCCTCGACGAGGACCCGCGCGTTGACGTGGCGCCAAACTTGGTCTACTTCCTGGTGAGCGAGGTAATGCCGCTCTGCCCGACCTACGTTCCGGTGCGCGACCTCGTCGACCGCATGCTGAAATACGTGGCGGTCAACAAGGCCCGGCTGAACAAGGCCTTGTTCGATTCGGAATACGTCGATGGGGCCAGGGTACAGCCCGACCTCAAGCGCATGGCCGGCGAGGTCGTCAACCAGATCCTCGCCGCCACCATGGACAAGTTCCAGGCCGGCGAGATCGACACCGGCGAGCCCAACGTCTACCGCTTTTCCGGCGGCGAGGACCTGGACGACTTCCCCGACGACGAGGATTGAAGGAGGTGCGTCGATAGGAATTTTATTAAAAAATCGGAAAATTAACATTAAATCATCATTCGCAGCGCCGCGAAACTGGCGCGTGCACGCTATTTTACATTTCGAATAAGTCGACATCCCCCTGGGGGCGCGAAATCGGCTTTCGTGGTCGGGATGCATATTTCCTCCCCGCGGCTCCACCCGCCACGACCGGTTTTGTTTCTTCACTTTTTTTCAAGGGTTTGATCCGAATGGCGGATTCTTCCCGGTGAAACGGTTGCGAAACGTTTTTTCCGGCCCACCCGTCGTGTGGCCCGGCCGGATCGGTGGGGCGGCGCGGCGGGGGCGCGGCGCACAATGCGATTGACGTCGCAGGCCGTGCGTGTGAACACCCTCGCGGCCGTTTCCGCGCGCAGCGCGGCGGATGCCTGAACCAACTCCGGAACCGCAGCCATGCCATCTGACCCGCCGGTGCGTCCGGATCGCGAAGACGCCAAGCGGCCGGATACGCCGTTCGCCTTGATCCTGGTGGCCGGGGTCGTGTTCGCGCTGATCTGGAGTTCGGCGTTCAGCGTCGCCAAGATCCTGGTCGCCAGCACGCCGCCGTTCTCGGTATCGGCGTTGCGTTTCGTCATCGCCTCCGGCCTGGCCTGGGCGATTGCGTTGTTGCTGGGGCAGCGGTTGCCGCGCGGCCGCCAGGCGTGGCGGGCGATCGTCATTCTCGGGCTCTGCCAGAACACCATCTATCTCGGCCTGTTCTTCACCGCCATGACGCGGATTTCGGCGGGGCTCGCCGTGATCATCGCCAGCGCGCTGCCGCTGATCGTCGCGTTCCTGGCCTCGGTCTTCGCCGGTGAGCGGGTCGGCGCGGTCAAGGCCGGCGGCCTGGTGGTCGGTTTCGCCAGCGTCATCTGGATCATGGTAACGCGGAGCGCCGGCGGCTTCGACACCTTCGGCGTGGTGTTGGCGATCTGCGGCGTGCTGGCGCTGTCGCTCGCGACGTTGACGGTCAAGCTGGTCGATTTCGGCACCGGGCTGCTGATGGTCGTCGCCTGCCAGATGCTGGTCGGCGGCATCGGCTGCATGCCGCTGGCGCTACTGTTCGAGGACGTCACCGCGTTCGACTGGTCGTCCAGCGTCGTCATCGCCTTCGTCTACCAGGTGACGTTTCCGGGCATCGTCGCGACCCTGATCTGGTTCAAGCTGGTGAAGCTGGTCACCGCCGCCGGCGCCAGCGCGTTCCACTTCCTCAACCCGATCTTCGGCGTGGTGATCGCCTACCTCCTGCTCGGCGAGCCGGTTTCCATGTGGGACGGCGTCGGCGTCGTGCTGGTCGCCGCCAGCATCCTGATCGTCAATCTGCAACGCCGGGCTTGAAATAAATCTAGCTGCCGAACAGGTCGGGTTGGCGCGGTGGCGGCGGCCGGTTTTCGTTGGCCGTGAGCAGGCCGGGCGCGGTCGGGCGGAGCAGCGCCGCCACCTCGGCGAAGGCGAGACTGGGGTCGCACCAGCGGGCCTCGTCGGCGGCGTCCAGGATCACCGGCATACGGTCGTGGATGTGGGCGATGTCGGCGGCCGGCGCGCAGGTGACGATGACGACGCGTGCGCCGTCGCTCAAGCCGGCGAAGGCGAAGATGCCGCCGCCGGCCGGGTGGATGCGGTTCTTGAGGCGTTCGCGGCCTACGCGCCGCCATTCGAAATAGGCTTCGCCCGGCACCAGACAGCGGCGCCTGAGCAGCGGCCGGAACGTCGGCTTTTCGGTCAAGGTCTCGGCGCGGGCGTTGATCAGCGGCTTGCTGTCCCAGTCGACCTTGAGGCCCCAGGAAAGGGCGCGCGCGCCGTCGCTGTCGATGGCCAGCACCGGGTCGGTCGGGCGCACCTCGCCGGTGGCGTGGCCGGCCGGTTCGTCCGCGAGGCCGAAACGGCGCGCCAGGTCGCGGCGGCGGGCGTTGATCTCGAAGCGCGAGCACATGGCGGCCATGTTAGCGTTTCCAATGCCGCCGGACAGCCCGGAAACTTCCTGGAATCGGGCGGCCGATTGGCCTAACGTCGGCGCATGAGCGAAGATCGCCGCACCGTCGTCGTCACCGGGGCCAGCCGCGGCATCGGCCATTACACGGCCCGCCTGTTCCTGGAGCGCGGCTGGCGCATCATCACCTGTTCGCGCGACGACGCGCCGCCGGAATGCGGCCGCGACCGCAACTGGACCTGCCACATCCCGACCGACCTGGCCGATCCGACGAGCGTCCAGAACTTCGTCGATCAGGTCAGTACGGTGATCGGCGACGGGCCGCTGCACGGCCTCGTCAACAACGCCGGCATGTCGCCGAAGACGCCGTACAAGGAACGGCTCGGCTGCCTCAACGGCGACCTTGACGCCTGGAAGGGCGTGTTCGAGTTGAATTTCTATGTACCGCTCAGGCTGTCGCGCGGCTTCGCCGCGGCGCTGCACCGGGGCAAGGGCGCGATCGTCAACGTCACCTCGATCGCCGGCCACATCGTGCATCCGTTCGCCGGTTCCGCCTACTCGACGTCGAAGGCGGCGCTCTCGGGGTTGACGCGTGAGATGGCCAACGAGTTCGCCGAGCTCGGCGTGCGCGTCAACGCGGTCGCACCCGGCGAGATCTCGACCGAGATGATCTCGCCCGAATACGAAATGCTGATCCCGCGCATTCCCATGGGCCACATGGGCACGCCCGAGGACGTCGCCAAGTCGATCTACTTCCTGTGTTCCGAGGATTCCGGCTACGTCACCGGCACCGAGATCTGGGTCACCGGCGGCCAGCACATGGTTTAGGGCCGGGGCCTAACGGGGGATCGGGGGAAGCATGGCGGAACCGCCCTTTCGCAAGGACAACGCCGTTCTCCTGCACCATTCGGACGCGGTCGAGACCGGCCGTGAGCGTTTGATGGGCCGGGACGCCGCCGGTGCCGGCTTCCTTGCCGGTTTCTGCCGCCATTCCGGCGTCGAGCGGTTCTACTGCCAGGTGCTAGAGACCGCCCACGCCGAGGACTTTCAGAAGCGCGTGCAGGCCTACGGTGGCGCAAGGCCGGTCAGCGTTGTTCCGCCCGAGGCCATATCCCGCATCGACGAGCGCGCGCGTACGTTGCATGTGCCCGATCCGGCCATCGGCGTTCATGCCTGGCGCCGTTGCAGCCGCGGGACGCGGTGATCTGCACGTCGCGGGCGGCCAAGGCGGTGATGGTGCGGGTGCTCGACAACTATGCCGACTATCTCGGGCGGCGCGGCGGAGGGCGGTTCCAGGTCGAGCTCAAGATGCCGGTGATCCCGCTTGGCGTCGATTGCGACAGCTTCTTGAAGGACGAGCAGGCGGCCAGGGTACGCTCGGGGCTCAGACGGGGGCTCGGCATCGGCGCCGAGGATTTCGTCGCGCTCTATTTCGGCCGGCTCAGCTTCCACGCCAAGGCGCATCCGCTGGCAATGTACCTGACGCTGGAGGAAGCCCACCGCAGAAGCGGCCGGCGCATGCACTTGGTCCAGGTTGGCCGCTTTCCGAACGCCGGTATCGAGCGAGAGTTTCGTGATGGTGCCGCGCGTTTCTGCCCGTCGGTGCACGCCATCTTCCTCGACGGCCACGACGAGGCGGTCAGCCGCGACGTCTGGTACGCCGCCGACGCTTTCGTCTCGCTCTCAGACAACGTGCAGGAGAGTTTCGGGCTGACGCCTGTCGAAGCGATGGCGGCGGGCCTGCCGTGCGTCGTTTCCGACTGGAACGGCTACCGGGACACGGTGCGCGACGGGGCGGACGGCTTCGCCGTGCCGACCTGGTTGCCGTTGGCCGGGTCCGGCGTCGAAGAACTTCCTTGGCCGCGTCCGTGATCCCGGCGATTACCTCGGTGCGCCGGGTCCGGAAGTGGCGGCCGAGATCGCCGAGCGGCGTGGCCTGGATCGTGCCCGTATTTGGGCGACGGGGTACCCAGCGATGGATTGCGTGTTCCACGGCGGCGGCGCGCGTCCAGCCGGAAAGCGTCCGACGGTGCTCTACGCGCCGACCGATCGGCCGATGTTGTCGTCAGCGGAGATGCTGGGCGACGAGGCCGTCGAATTGATCGGCCGCGGCCGCACCGACATCGACATCGTGCTGAAGCCGCATCCGCGCCATGCCGAAGCGCCGCCGCCTTGGCTTGCCGGCTGGCGAGAGTTGGCGACCCGGTATCCGAACGTGGCGCTGATCGATGATCCGGCGGTTCGGATCGCGGACATAATGATTGCTGCGGACGTGTTGATCAGCGATGTGTCGAGCGTGATGCTGGAATTCCTGGCGCTCGACCGGCTGATGGTGCTGATCAGCAACCCGAACCGCTTCAACGACTCGACCCATTTCGACAGCGCCGGCTACGAGTGGGCGTGGCGCGACATGGGCGAGGAAGTGCACGATAT
>JAYNJY010000010.1:15301-25297 GCA_038110665.1 Rhodospirillaceae bacterium
CGACGGCCCGTGCGAACGCTCGGAAGTGCGGGCGGGTTACGCGAAGAAACTGTTCGGCCCGCTGACTGACGGCGGCGCCGCGGCGCGCATCGCCGACAATATCGGCAAGCTCGGCCGCCAAACCTAGCGATATCCCCAAAGTATCCACATCTTGGGCTAATTTCTAATTTATATACCATATTTCGTGGTATAATCTCAGATTGTTCACCCTGGGCAAAGTCTGCGAGACGCTGGCGCAAGGAGGCGTGGCGAGATGGCTGAGCGTACCCAAAATCCTGGCTCCGACGCGGCGCCGGCGGACGGCCCCGCCGGTTTTGCGGACTCCATCAAGTACGACGGCCGACCGATCGATCCGGCGGCTGGTGATGCGGCCTGGCACCGTTACGCGGTCGACGGCATGGAAATTACGCCGGAAGACTGGCGTCCGCCGTTCGCGATGCGGTATCGGTTGATTTCGATTGGTGGCGGGTTGGCCAGCGCGGCCTGGCTCGGCGGTTGGTATCACTTCGTCGAGACCCAACTTGGTTGGAACAATCTCGCGGCCTTGCTGCCACACGAAATTGCCGGATTGCTTGTTGGCGTGGTGACGCCACTCGCCATGATGTGGACCGTAATCGCCTTCTTCGAACGCGGCCGGCAACTGCGCTGGGAGACGGAAGCGCTGCGCTGGCATCTGCGGCAATTGATCTATCCCTCCGACCGCGCGCGCTCGCGCGTCGCACAGATCACCGACACGCTACGCCTTCAGGCCCGCGATCTGACCCGAGCTTCGGAGGACGCGGCCAAGCGTGCGGAGGCGGTCAGCAGTCTCATTCGAGAACGCACCGTCGAACTCGGTCAGGTCGCCGAGGATGCCGACCTGCGTTCACACGCGGTTGCCGACGCACTTCGTCGCCAGACGGCGGATCTCAAGGTCGTTACCTCGGAGGCGGCCGACCGGGTACGTGACATGAGTGACAACCTCGACAAGCGAACGCGCGAACTGGCGGCGACCACGGAGCGTGCCGGCACCCGCGCCGAAGGGCTGGCGGACGTCCTGCTCGAGCGCACGCAACTTCTCAATCACACCGCCGAGGTGACCTCGGAACGCGCGCTCGAAGGCGCGGACCACCTAGATATCCGCCGCGAGCAACTCGAACGTGCGGCCGAGCACGTCACCTCCCGAACCCTCGAAGCGGAGGACATACTGAAGGCGCGGACGGAATCGTTGCGCGAGAGTTCGGAGGAGGCCGCGGCCATAGTGCGTTCGGGCGCCGAGGCGTTGCATGCCCATTCACGCGATCTCGAAAGCCGTACCGAACGCGCCGCCGCGGATGTCGACCGGATGCGCGAAGCGCTTGGTGCCCAGGCGGAAATTCTGAGCAATGTGGCGGAAAAATCGGATAGGGTCTCGCACGAGGTGGAAGAACGTCTGGCGCGGCAGTCGAGCCAGTTGCTGGAGACGGTAAGCTTGGCAAATGCCGGCGTGCGCGAAGCCGGCGAGGCCTTCGAGAAGCGCGCTCAAGATTTGGTCACGACGTCAGGCGAGGTCGAAGAATCCCTGAAGTCGAGCCGGCGGGCGTTCCGCGAGCAGGCCGAAGAGACATCGGCTTTGGGTGAGGCGACGGCCGGCCGGGTCGCGAACGTCAGCGACCAGTTGCGGCGGAATGCGCACCAATTGGCATTGATCGCCGAACGCGTGCTGGTCGAAGTTGCGCGCGTCGGTGACGGCCTCAACCATCACGCTGTCGGTCTGGATACCGTATCGGAAGGCGCGAAACAAAGGATCATTGCGGCCGCGGATACGCTAGGTGTGCAATCACGCAACCTCGATGCCGCGGCGACCACCGGTGTCGAGCGGATCGCGGAGGTGCGCGATGCAATGCGTGACACGGCCGAAGAACTCACGACGCTTTCCGAGCGTTCGACCGGACAGCTTGAGCGTGCGCAGGAAATTTTGAACTCGGGAAGCGAAACCCTGGTGCGGGTCGCCGACAAGGGGCGGAACGAGATCGAGGCGGTTACCTCGGTGCTCAATATCGCTCAGGAGACCGTCGCCGCGGGGACAGAACGCGGCCAAAGAACAGCCGAGTTGTTGCGTGAGCGCTTGGACGGCATTACCGGCGCCTCCGAGCACGCCCTGCAGCGCTTGAAGAGCCTCGGCGGAACCGTGCAAGAGAAAGCACGCGAACTCAGCCAGGCCGCAAGTGTCGCCACCGACGACGTCGGTAAGGTCGCGAGCCTGTTGGAGACACAGGCGAGGCAGCTTTCCAACCTGTCATCGCGGGCGGCGACGATGATGGTCAATACCGGCAAGATACTGCGCGAACGAGTTGACGATCTCGACATCGCGACGCAACGCGCTGAAGGTCGGCTCCGATCGGTCGATGACGAACTGCAAAGCAGTCTCACCGATGTGATGGCGGCCTCCGATACCGCGGCCGCCAAGGTTCGCGAGGTTGCCGAAGGCTTGCGTGCCGGTGCCGCGACGTTGACCAGCGCCGGACGCAACGCCGTCAACGATGTGACCCAAGTGGGGGGTAGGTTCGCCGAACAGTCGAACCAACTTGCCGCCGGCGCCGACAGGGCGGCGCAGTTGCTATCGCTGGTGACCGAGGTGATGACGCGCCAGGCGGAGTCGCTCAAGGAAGCGACCGACCGGGCCGCCGTTGGGCTCGATACTATGAGTGACAGTTTCCAGGAAAGATCGAATGAACTCGACAGCTTGAGCGGCCGCACCGCGGAACGGCTCGGAAAGGCCAGCGACCAATTGCAGGAAACGGCGGGCCAGTTGGCTTCGGTCTCAGACGAAGCCGCCAACCGAGTCGACCGTGCGACCAACCGCCTGGATGTGACCCGAGAGGAAATGGCGGCTGCTGCGTTCGCCGCCGAGGATCACATGAGTTCGGTCGCCAACAACCTGCATGACAGGGTCGAGGGCGCGTCCTCGGCGTCTTCGCGCGCGGCGGCGCATCTCGAAGGCATCGCCGCAACCTTGAAATCGCATATCGGCGAGTTGGAAGGGTCGCTCGATCAGGCGCGTGTGCGCTTCGACGACGTCGGCGACCTGTTGCACCGCAGTTCGAACGATCTCACAACCGCATACAACGCGGCATCGACACACGTGCAATCGTTCGCTGATACGCTCAATCAGCAATCGGCAACCTTGCGACTGGCGTCGACCGAAGCATCGGGACAGCTCGGTCGCGTCAGCGAGAGCTTGAGCGAGCGCACGCACGAACTGACGCGGAGCGCCGAGCGGGCGAGTCAATTGGTCGGTCTCGTCACCGAAGCGTTGGGCAGGCACTCTGAGGAGACAACGCAGGTCTCCGAGAACCTGTTCCAGCAGGTCGAGAACCTGGCCAAGGAACTGGCGCAGCAGTACGGCGAACTCGACGGCATGTCGGCGCAGACGCTTTCCAACCTGCGCAAGGTCGGCCACGACCTCCGGCGTCAGGCGCAGGAACTCGAAGGTGCAAGTAAGCGTGCGGGCAGCCAGTTGAGCGATGTCGGCGAAACCATGCAGCACCGCACCGAACTATTGAATACCGCCATCGACGAAGCGACGGAGCGGATGCATCGGGTCAACGAAAACCTGACGGGCAGTTCTGCCGAGGCCGGCGTCGCCATCGACGTCAACGTCTCCAAGCTCAACAAGGCGATCGACATGTTCCGCCAGCAGACCCAGGAAACCGGCATGAGCGTCGAGGGGGTCGCCGGCCGGCTCGAAGGCATGGCAGAGGCGCTTCGCCGGCAGGTCTACAATCTCGGCAATACCTACCAACGCACGGAACAGGGGATGGAGGCGCTGTCCGGTGCCGTTCAGCGCCGCGCCGGCGAACTCAGCGCCGCGACGGAAGCGGCGCTCGCCAAGGTGGCCGCCTGGGACCAGCATATCCGCGCCCAGGCCGATGCGCTCAACCAGACGACAGTGCGCGCGACGCAAAACGCCGAGGAGGCGGCGCGCCTGATGCAGCGCCAGACCCAGGAAATGCGCGACACCTCGAACGACGCCAAGGTACTGGTCGAGCAGCTCAAGGAACGCCGCGGCAAGGCGGCGCTGGCCGACTTCATGCAGCAGGCCGGTTTCATCAACGAACGTCTGCAGTCGCTTGCCGTCGACATGAACCGGGTGCTGGAGACCACCATCAGCGAGGAGGACTGGCGCCGCTACAACAAGGGCGAGGTCGGCGTGTTCGTGCGCAAGATGCTGGGCTTCCGCGAGAAGGCGAAGCTCAATATCGTCCGCGACAAGTACCAGCGCGACGCCAATTTCCGCGAATACGTCACCCGCTATCTCGCCGAGTTCGACGGCCTGCTCGACCAGGCCAACCGCCTCGACCAGGGCAGTCTGCTCAAGGGCACATTCCTGGCTTCAGACGTCGGCAAGGTCTACATGCTGCTGGCGCGCGCGTTGGGCCGCGACATCGTGGCGGGCGACTAGGCGCGAACGGAAAATCAGCGCCTGGCGAGCGCGGCCTCGAACCAACTGAGTTCGGATGCGAGGCCGACGACGCCGCCGATGACGATCAGCGTCGGGCCGGAGAGGTCCCCAGCGGCGATGGCGTCGGAAATCCGCGCCAGCGTCGTGGTCAGCACCTTCTGGTTCTCGCGGGTGCCTTCGTTGATGGCGGCGGCCGGCGTCTCCGGCGCGAGGCCGCCCACGATCAGGCGCTTTGCGATCTCGGCGATGTTGGTGACGCCCATGTAGATGACCAGCGTCGTGTCGTCGTCGGCGAGGTCCTCCCAGGCGAGGCTCAAGCCGTCCGGGCCCTGGGTGTGGCCGGTGACGAAGCGCACGCCGTGGGCGAAATCGCGGTGCGTCAGAGGAATGCCGGCGTAGGCGGCGCAGCCGGCCGAGGACGTGATTCCGGGCACGATCTCGAACGGCACGCCGTTGCGGGCGAGATGCAACGCCTCCTCGCCGCCGCGGCCGAACACGAACGGATCTCCGCCCTTGAGCCGCATGACGCGCTTTCCTGCGTGGGCGAGATCGACCAGCAACTGGTTGATTTTTTCCTGCGGCATGTAGTGGTTGGACGCCTGCTTGCCGGCGAAAATGCGTTCGGCTTTTTCCGGCACCAACGCCAGGATCGCATCCGAGACCAGCTTGTCGTATACGACGACGTCGACCGCGGCCATCAGGCGATGTGCCTTCATGGTCAGCAGATCGGGGTCGCCGGGACCGGCGCCGACGAGATAGACAGGGTGAAAAGTCGTCACGGCTCGATCAGTTGATGGATGTCAAACGGGGTCACTAGCATGGCGCTGTATCATACATAGCGAAAAAAAACGCAATCACCATTGGTTTGTCGGCAGTGAGCGATTATACGAGGTGCGGTCGCCGCCGCCGCGCCCACCTGGATCGGAAAAACCATGACCGAGCAATTGCCTAGCGTATATGCCATTGTCGAACGCCCGCGCGCGCGGATCATGGCCATATGGCTGTTCGTCATTGCCGCCATGGTGTTCATCATGGTCGTGCTCGGCGGCGTCACGCGATTGACGGGCTCGGGCCTGTCCATGGTCGAATGGCGGCCGATTACCGGCTGGCTGCCGCCGTTTCACGACGGCGAGTGGCAGCAACTGTTCCAGAAATACCAGGCCTACCCGGAGTTTCGGAAAATGAACCTGCACATGACGCTGGACGGGTTCAAGGGCATCTTCTGGCTCGAATTCCTGCACCGGCTATGGGGGCGCGCCATCGGATTGGCGTTCTTCCTGCCGTTCGTGTTCTTCGCACTTCGCGGCTGGATCAACCGGGCGCTGGCGTGGCGGTTTGCCATCATGTTCATTGGCGGCGGGCTGCAAGGCGCGATGGGTTGGTTCATGGTGAAAAGCGGGCTGGTGGACCATCCCGACGTCAGCCAATACAGGCTCGCGGCGCATTTGATCATCGCCTTCGCCATTTATGCATACATTCTATGGGTGGCGATATCACTTTGGCGCGGCGGCATGTTCCCCGACGCGATACCGGCGTTAAAGCGGGGCGCGGCGGGTTTGGTCGCGTTGATTTTCATCACCGCCTTTTCCGGTGCCTTGGTCGCCGGCCTTGATGCCGGTTTGACCTACAATACCTTCCCGCTCATGGATGGCGACCTGGTGCCGGGCGGTATGTTCACCCTCTCACCGGTCTATCTCAATTTCTTCGAGAACATTACGACCGTGCAGTTCGATCACCGGGTGCTGGCGGTTACGACTTTCTTCGTCGTGATTTGGTTCTGGTGGAAGGGGCGCCGAAACGGTGCGGCCGGGCGCCTCCGGTGCGCCATGGATGCGATGGCCATGGTCGTTTGCATTCAGGTCGCGCTCGGCATTTCAACGCTTCTCTTGGTCGTTCCCCTGACGCTTGCCGCTGCCCATCAGGCCGGCGCGGCGGTGCTTCTCGGCATCACGATTTGGGTCCTGCGCGAAATTGCCTGAGGCGCCAATTAACTCGGAACATCAAGGGTTTCCCGGTACGATTCCTTGCGTTACACTGCGCCTGTCGAGGTCTAGACGACACGCCGGCGTGAGGGAAATCAAAACTCAACGATGGGGATGCCCGATGAGCGACGCGAAACAAAAATTTCGGTTGGTGACGCGAAGCGACTTCGACGGATTTGTCTGTGCCGTGCTCCTCAAGGAACTCGACATGATCGACGACATCAAGTTCGTCCTCCCGAAGGACATGCAGGACGGCACCATCCTGATCACCGGGTCTGACATCACCACCAACCTACCTTACGTCGACGGCGTGTATCTGGCTTTCGACCCATCATCACAGCGAGACCATCCGCGTCGGTGCCAAGGACAACCATATCATCGATCCCGATGCGCCCTCGGCCGCGCGCGTGGTTTACGACCACTACGGCGGCAAAAGCGCGTTCCCGAACGTCTCCGAGGAAATGATGGAGGCCGTGGACAAAGGCGACTCTGCCCAGTTCAGCAAGGACGAGATCCTCAACCCGGACGGCTGGGTGTTGATGAACTATTTGATGGACTCGCGCACCGGCCTCGGCCGCTGCCGGGAGTTCCGCGTCTCCAACTATCAGCTGATGATGCACCTGATCGATTACTGCCGGGAGCACAATATCGCCGATATCCTCAAGCTTCCCGACGTCAAGGAGCGTGTCGACCTCTATCGCGACCAGGAGGACCGGTTCAAGGAGCAGATCAAGTGGTGCTCGACCGTGCATGGTAACTTGGTCGTGCTCGATCTTCGTAACGAGGAGACGATCTACGCCGGTAACCGTTTCGTGGTCTACGCGCTCTACCCGGATACCAATGTCTCCATTCACTGCATGTGGGGCTTGAACAAGCTCAATACCGTGTTCGCCATTGGCAAATCGATCGTCAACCGCACATCTAAGACGAATGTCGGCGAGGTGATGCTCAAATACGGCGGCGGCGGTCACGAGGCTGCTGGCACCTGCCAGGTCGAGAACGAAGACGCCGAACGGGTGTTGGGTGAGTTGATCGAGCAGATAAACGCCGATGGCTGACCATTTCCGGTCGCCGTTCCAGCGAGACGAGCGCCGGATGGAGTGACGAAATGAGAAGATGGCGGGGCTCGCCACAGGCCTTCCTGGTGGTGGTCGGATTGCTGATGGGGTTGGCGTTGCTCCCCGTCGTCAGCGGTTGCACCGCCGGGCAGACCACATCGATCGGACGCGTCATCGAGGCCGTCGGTGATCGCCTGCATCCGTTACCGCCCGAGACCGAGCGGGAGATGCAGCGTTTCAACGACATCTACCGCCAGTTCGCCCAATCGCCCGATCAGGATCGTCTCGATTATTTCGGTTTCGCCTTCAAGCGCGTACGGACCAAGTACGTCAGCGAGGTGCCGGACAAGCAACTCATCGACGCCGCCATCAAGGGGGTTGTCGACCTCAAGGCGGCAGCGAGTTCAGTGCCGGCCGGAAAAGTCGTCGAGGCGGCGCTCGATTCCATGGTCACCTCGCTCGATCCGCATTCGGCCTACATGAACCGCGAGGAGTTCAACGAGTCGCTCATCCACACCAAGGGTGAATTCGGCGGGCTTGGAATCGAGGTCACCATGCAGGATGGCGTCGTCAAGGTGGTGGCGCCGATTGAGGATACGCCGGCCGCCAAAGCCGGCGTTGCGGCCGGCGACCTGATCACCCACGTCGACGGCGAGTCGATAAAAGGCCTGAGCCTATCGCAGGCGGTTCGCCGCATGCGGGGCGCCCCGGGGACCTCGATCAAATTGACCCTGCAGCGCAAGGACACCGCCGATTTCGACGTCACCCTTGTGCGTGCCGTTATCCGGGTTCGCGCCGTGCGTTGGCGCGTCATCGACCGCGTTGGCTATATTCGCGTGTCGCGGTTTTCCGAGCGTGTCGAAGGCGGCATCGTCACCGCGTTCGCAGCGATCCGCGCCGAGCTCGGCGGTGAGCCGGACGGCATTGTGCTCGATCTCCGCAACAATCCGGGCGGGTTGCTCGACCAATCCATCGTATTGGCGGACGCTTTCCTCAATGCCGGTGAAATCGTCTCTGTCCGGGGGCGTGAGGCGGAGCGGCATCGTGCCTTCACCGCCCAGGAAGGCGACATGGCCAACGGCCTGCCGATGGTCGTGTTGATCAACGGCGGTTCGGCCTCCGCGTCCGAGATCGTCGCCAGTGCGCTCAAGTTTCATGGCCGCGCCACGGTCATGGGATCGCGCTCGTTCGGCAAGGGATCGGTGCAGACCATTATCCCGATGCCGGAGGAGGGGGCGTTACGGTTGACGACGGCGCTATACTACGGGCCGGACGGGCACACCATTCAGGCACGCGGCATCACCCCGGAAATCCGGGTTGTGAGCGGCAAGCCGGCGGACCCGCGCAAGCGCGAAGCCGATTTGCCGGGCGCCTTACCCGGCGAGAGCAGTGTTGAAAAGGACAACGCGGCGACAATTTCCGACAGCGCCTGCCCGGCGTTGCAGATTGCGCAGCGGCCCGCATCCACGCAAGGGGAGGGCGATCGGACGCTCGGTTGCGCAGTCGCGTTGATCGCTTCCGGATCGAAGCAGAAATTTCTCGCCGCTTACGGACAGCCCCGCAGCATGTGACCGAGATCAGCCTGTGTTTTTTAGCCCGGGTGTAATCTCGCGCATCAGCATACTTTCATTTTATTGAATATGTTATCGCCATGCGGTAACATGCCTTGGTGCCAAATTCCAAAAAAGAAAAGGCGTCGTGTATCCTTGCTGGGCATAACGCAAGAAATGTGCGTTATTTAAATAAATGGGACATTTAATGCTCTTTAATTGTATAATTTAGGTTAGTTGCACATGTCCAATTCGAAGCGATCGATGGGGAGCGGCAACCCACAGGACCGCCCTTTGGACACGTCACCGAGCGTTGGTGACGAGGTCGCCTACACGACCTGCTACATGTGCGCTTGTCGGTGCGGTATCAAGGTCTACCTGCAAGACGGCGACATCCGCTACATCCAGGGTAACCGCGATCATCCAGTCAACAAGGGCATCCTCTGCGCCAAGGGTTCGGCCGGGATCATGAACTTCAAGTCGCCGGCTAGGCTGAGGAAGCCGCTTAGGCGTGTCGGCCCGCGCGGCTCGGGCGAGTTCAAGGAAATCGAGTGGGAGGAGGCACTGGAGACGGCGACTGCCTGGCTCGCCCATTGCCGCGCTACCAATCCGCGTAAGCTTGCGTTCTTCACCGGCCGTGACCAGAGCCAATCATTGACCAGTTGGTGGGCGCAGCAGTTCGGCACACCCAATTTTTCCGCGCACGGCGGCTTCTGTTCGGTCAACATGGCCGCTGGCGGGCTCTACACCATCGGCAGCGCATTTTGGGAATTCGGCGAGCCGGATTGGCATCACACCAAGTACTTCATGATGTTCGGCGTCGCCGAGGACCACGACTCGAACCCGATCAAGAAGGGCATCGGCAAGCTCAAGACGCGTGGCGCCAAGTTCGTCTCGGTCAATCCGGTGCGCACCGGCTATTCCGCCGTCGCCGACGAATGGATCGGCATCCGCCCGGGCACCGATGGGCTTTTCGTCATGTC